>JAOMCC010000001.1 GCA_028344855.1 Nitrosomonadales bacterium
AAGTTCAGGCACAAGTAAATATTGCGGTTGAAAAAGTTGCAAAAGAGCAAAATTATGATTTGGTTCTATATCAGGGTGTTGCTTATGCAGGAAAAAAGGTTGATATAACTTCTATAGTTATAAAAGCACTGGGTAGCACTAAATAATAATTAAATATTAGGTTTTAGGACAATGGGGGACGTTACTTCTGGAAAATTGTCACTTATTATAGATGGAAAATGTTCAAATAAAAATATAGTAATTGATAATTTTTCATCACTTAAGTCGGCTAATAAATCCTCGATTACTTTTTTTATAGATCGAAAATTAACAACTGAATTAAAAAATACTAAGGCCAAAGTTGTCATTTTAAAAAAAGAAGATGTTGGTTTAAGAAAAGGCGATTGGATTACAGTTGCTGACCCATATTTAGCTTTTGCAAAGATAGCTAATTTTTTTCTTGAAAATACTTCTTTTAAACCATTTATCCATCCAAATATTGCCTTAGGGAAAAATGTTGATATATCAAAAAATTGTTACATTGGACCATTCAATACATTTGGCGATAAATCTAAAATTAATGACAATGTATTTATATCTTCGAATGTATCTATTGGAAAGAATGCAATTATTGGTAAGGGTACAAAAATTCATTCAAATGTAACGATTGGTGCTGATGTAATAATTGGTGGTAATTGTGAAATTTTTTCAAATGCCTCAATCGGAACCGATGGATTTGGTTACGCTCAAGATTCGAATAATGAATGGAATAAAATGCCACAAATTGGTTCTGTTGTTATTCATGATAATGTCGATATTGGCTCAAATACGACGATTGATAGAGGTACAATTGATAATACAATTATTAATTCTGGTGTAAAGATTGATAATCAAGTTCAGGTTGGCCACAATTGCTATATTGACGAGAATACAATAATTGCAGGCTGTGTTGGTATAGCAGGAAGTACAAAGATTGGAAAAAACTGTAAAATCGGAGGTGCTGCAATGATTTTAGGCCATCTTGAAATTAAAGATAATATAACGATTTCACCAGGAACAATGATTACAAAGTCATTAATTAAATCTAATAATAAATATACTGCTATTATGCCGTTTATGGAACATGATAATTGGCTTAAATTAGCAATCAAATTGAGAGAAAAAGGTAAATAGTATGGCTAATAAAGAAATATCGATGGATATACATGAAATACTTGAACATTTGCCTCACAGATACCCTTTTATTCTTGTTGATAAAGTCTTATCAATTGAGCTTGGAAAGGAAATAACAGCTATTAAAAATGTCACGGTTAACGAACCTTATTTTCCTGGACATTTTCCATATCATCCAGTAATGCCTGGAGTTTTAATAGTTGAGGCATTAGCTCAAGCAGCAGCATTATTATCTTTTAAAACAATGGATACAAAGCCTACTGAAGATTCAGTTTATTATTTTGCTGGTATTGATAGTGCTCGTTTTAAGAAACCAGTAAATCCTGGTGATCAAATAATCTTAAATGTAAAAATTGAAAGAATTCTTAAAGGTATTTGGAAATATGTAGGAACTGCTACTGTTAATAAAGAAGTTGTTGCTGAAGCAAATATGATGTGTATATTAAAAGAAATTAAAAAATAGTTTTTTATGGAATTCGAAGAAAAAATCCATCCAACAGCATTAATTCATGATAAATCTAAATTACACTCTACAGTAAAAGTGGGTGCTCATTCGGTTATTGGAGCAAATGTCACAATTGATGAGAATACTGAGGTTGGGAATTTTGTGACGTTATCAGGGAATACTGATATTGGAAAAAATAACAAAATTTATCACTATTGCTCTTTAGGAGAAATTCCTCAGGATAAAAAATTTACAAATGAGAAAACTTTTTTAAAAATTGGAAATAATAATACAATTAGAGAATTTTGTACTTTTAATACTGGCACATTAGGTGGGGGAGGCATTACCGAAATAGGAAGCAATAATTGGTTAATGGCTTATGTTCATATTGCTCATGATTGCAAATTAGGAAATGAAATTGTTTTAGCTAATAATAGCTCCCTTGCTGGTCATGTCGAAATAGATGATTATGCAACTCTTGGTGGTTTTACCCTAGTTCATCAGTTTTGTAAGATAGGAAAACATTCTATTACTGCAGTTGGCACAGTTACCTTTAAAGATATTCCTCCTTATGTAATTGCTGCTGGATACAATGCAAAACCAAATGGAATTAACATTGAAGGCCTAAAAAGAAGAGATTTTTCTAAAAAATGTATTTCTAATATAAAAAAAGGATACAAAGTAATTTATAGGGAAGGAAATACTTTAGAGGAAGCTAAAAAAACACTGTTAAATCTTGCAAAAAATAGTAATGAGATTAATCCATATATAGATTTTATAAATAAATCCAATAGAGGACTTATAAGATAGATGCCAAAAATTGCTATTCTCGCTGGCGAAGCTTCTGGTGATTTAATTGCTGGTCAGTTAATGGGTTATTTAAATAAGAAAATAAAGAATTTACAGTTTGTTGGTGTTGGAGGCCCGTTAATGAAAAAAGAGGGCTTAACTTCTTATTTTGACTATAGTGAATTAAGTGTTCATGGCTATTTTGAGGCGTATAGAAATTTTTTTCGATTACTATACTTAAGAACAAAGGTAATAAACTATTTATTAGAAGAAAAACCAAATATTTTTATTGGAATCGATTTACCAGATTTTAATTTTAGAGTTGAAAAGATTTTAAAAGAGAATAATATTCGAATATTCCATTATGTGGCTCCTTCTGTATGGGCATGGAGAAAAAATAGAATATTTACTATAAAAAAAAATATTGATCATTTGTTTACAGTTTATCCTCATGAATCAAAAATTTTTAAGAAAGCAAAAGTTCCAGTTACTTTTGTAGGTCATCCCTTAGCAAATAAAATACCAATTAATCCTAATATTAAAAATACAAGAAAAAAATTAAATTTGGCAGCAAATAAAATTATTACTCTTTTACCAGGAAGTAGAATAAGTGAAATAAAGAATAATTTAGGTTTAATGTTTAATTCTGTAAATCTAATTAATAAAGAATTTCTTTGGAATAAATTAAAGAAACCTCAATTTATAATACCTGTTAATTCCAAAAATAATTATGATTTTATAGTTAGAAGTCTTGATAGTAGTAACAATAATCTTAATAATATTAAGCTTATTTTTGGTCACTCTCATGATGCTATATGTGCTTCTGATTTTGTTATATCTGTTTCAGGAACTGCAACTTTGGAGGCTGCATTATTTAAAAAACCAATGGTAATAGTTTACAAAACTTCTTTAATATCATGGTTGGTTCTTAAAAATTTGATTTTAATTCCTTATATTGGATTACCAAATATTTTATTAAAGAAATTTGTAGTTCCTGAATTTCTTCAAAGTAATGCAACACCAGAAAATATCTCAATGAAAACAATTGAGATTATGCAGAATAAGAAATTACAAAAAAATTTGAAATCAATATTTAAAGAGCTTCATATTGATCTCAAAAAAAATACTGCAGATATAATTTACAAGAAAATAAATAATTATCTTAAATGACCTTAATATGTGGAATTGATGAAGCCGGAAGAGGTCCTCTATGTGGGCCAGTTTTTGCTTCTGCAGTAATTTTAGACTCAAATGATGAGTATATAAATAAATTGACTGATTCAAAAAAATTATCAGAAAAAAATAGGATTTCTATATACGAACAAATTAAACTAAAAGCTGTTGATTTCTCATTTGCAAAAGCATCAGTTGCTGAGATAGATAGAATTAACATTCTTGAGGCTTCTTTGTTAGCAATGAAAAGAGCGTTTGATTTACTTAAAAAAAAACCAGATTATGTTTTTGTTGATGGTATTTATTGCCCAGAAATAAAAAATATTCTAATTAAGTCCATCCCTAAAGGTGATTCATTAATTCCAGCGATTTCTGCTGCATCTATAATTGCTAAAGTTGAGAGAGATAGATACATGGTAGACCTCGATCAAAAATATCCTCAATATAATTTGAAGAAGCATAAAGGTTACCCTACAAAAGAACATATAAAATTAATTAAACAATATGGTGTTAAAAAGATTCATCGATTATCTTTTAAGCCAATAAAAGAATTAATTAATAAGAAAAATACATAATTGTTTTTTGACATTTATTATTTTTTTTAATCGCCAATTAGCTATTGAATCTCTATATATTTTTTCATGACTTCCAGTTAAATTTATAGCAATACATAGCTCAATTTTATCTTCTAAAATTCTTAATAAATCTTTTAAGAGCTGTTCATTTCTGTATGGAGTTTCAATAAATATTTGTGTTTCTTTATCTTTTTTTACAGACTCCATCATTTTTTTTATATATCTTTCTTTTTCAGAATTTTTAATAGGGATATATCCATGGAATTTAAATTTTTGCCCATTAAACCCAGATGCCATAAGACTTAAGATGACTGATGAAGGTCCATTTAAGGGTCTTACTTTAATTTTTTTTAGATGGGCATATTTAACTATATTTGCACCTGGATCTGCAATACATGGACTTCCTGAGTCAGAAAGTAAACCCATATCATTTCCATTAAACAATGGCTTTAAGAATTCTTTCATTTCAAAATCACTAGTTCTATTATTATATTTATTTAGGATAACGGACTGTATTTTAGTTTTAAGCCCAATTTGTAAGAGTGTTTTCCTAGCTATTTTTTCATTTTCAACAATGAAATATTTTATATTTTTTAATAATTTTTTGTGGTGATCTAATAAAAAAGGAACATCTTCATTTTGTTCTATTGAGGATGGTATTAAGAAGAGACTTCCTAAATCTTGATTATGCTTTACCATTAATTATGACACCAAATTTATTTAAAATAGTCACTAATGCAATAAGTGGTAGCCCTATAATTGCTGTTGGATCAGAACTATTAATCTCTTCTAAAAGGCTTATTCCTAAGCCTTCAGATTTTATACTTCCTACACAATTAAATGGTTTTTCATGGTTTAAATAATTTTCAATTTCAACTAGGGATAAATCTTTATACTTAACATTAAAGCTAATAACTTTTTTATGTGAAATATTTTTCTTAAAATGCGTTACACAAATAGCACTGTGAAAATTTACTTGTTTACCACTTAATTCTTTTAATTGAGACAAAGCTAATTTAAAATTTAATGGTTTTTCAATTTGAATATTATTGTATTCTGCAGTTTGATCACAACCAATCACAATAGCTTCTCTAAATTCATTTGATATTTTTTTTGCTTTTTCTTCTGCAAGTCTTTGAGCAGATTCATATGCATTTTCAGTCTTTATTTTTTTCTCGTCTATGTTGGGACTTAGAACTTTAAATTCCGATAATATTCTTTGAAGTAATTCTTTTCTATAAATTGATGAAGATGCAAGAATGATTTGTGACATTTTTAGTTAAAAATTAAGATTGGATTTCTAGTAACGTTTCATTCGGTGATACATCATCACCTTTTTTAATATTTATAGCAACTATCATTCCTGTCTTAGATGCTTGAATCTCATTTTCCATTTTCATTGCTTCAATAACAATAATACTATCACCTGCTGAAACATTATCACCAACAGTGACTTTAATATCAATTATTTTACCAGGCATAGCCGTCGTTATGCAGCCATCATGACTAGGTTTTGAACGCGAATTATTTTTTTTATTTTCGTCTGAATTACTTTCTTTTATGCTTGATTCACCAGATGGTTTATTAACTACGATTTCGTCTAGAGTTTCAACTAAGACTTCTTCTGAAATTCCATCTACAGATACATAAAATGGTCTCTCAATCTCGCTTGGATCACCAGAGCCAGTAAGGTTGATATGATAAGTTTCTCCATGAAGTGTGATATTAAATTCAGTTGGAGCAAAATGATCTCCTTTGTTCATTTGTTCTGTTTGATTTAATAAAACTTCTGGTTCCAATGTGCCTGCATTTCTTTCTTGTAAGAATATTGTTGCTATATCTGGAAACATAGCATAAGTTAAAATATCTTCCTCTGTTGAAGCAAAAGATTCCGATTTAATTTTTAGATTATTAATTTCTGGTTTTAATTTATCTGCAGGTCTTGACGTAATTTCTTTTTGATCACCAATAGCTTTTTTCTTTATAACAGTATTTAATTTTCCTGGCGCCATACCGTATTGACCAAGGAAATAATTTTTAACTTCAGATGTTATTGTTTTATATCTCTCACCAGTAATAATATTTAGGGCTGCTTGTGTTCCAACTATTTGTGAGGTTGGAGTTACTAAAGGAGGGTAGCCCAAATCTTTTCTGACAGCAGGAATTTCTTTTAAGACATCATTCATTTTATCTAAAGCCCCTTGGTCTTTGAGTTGATTAGATAAATTTGAAATCATTCCACCTGGAACTTGATTAATCAGTACTTTTGGATCTAGTCCCGTAAATTCAGATTCAAATTGCCAATATTTTTTCCTATTTTCTTTTAGATAATCTGTAATCTCATCTATTTTTGATAAATCAATACCAGTTTTATAGCCCATACCTTCAAGAGCAACTACTATTGATTCAGTTGATGGATGACTAGCTCCTTCTGAGTAACTTGAATTGCAAGTATCAATTATTTCAGCTCCTGCCTCAACTGCTTTAATTAAGTTAATACTGGCTAAGCCAGAAGTTGCATGGCAATGCATATGGATTGGTAAGCTAGTATTTTTAACTAGTGAACTAACTAAATCTTTAGTATCTTCTGGAGTCAATAATCCAGCCATATCTTTGATTGCAATACTATCACATCCAAGCTCTTCAAGTTTTTTTCCTAAAGAAACAAAATATTCATTGTTGTGAACCGGCGAAGTCGTGTAACTTATTGTTCCCTCTGCATGTTTTTTATATTTTTTTACCGCCTTAATTGAAACCTCAATATTCCTTATATCATTAAGAGCATCAAATACTCTAAAAACATCAACTCCATTATCTGCTGATTTTTTTACAAATAATTCAACAACGTCATCTGAATAATGACGGTAACCTAACAAATTTTGCCCTCTCAATAGCATTTGAATTTTACTATTTGGCAAAGCTTTTCTAAGTTTAGTTAATCGCTCCCATGGGTCTTCTTTAAGATAGCGCACACATGCATCAAATGTAGCACCACCCCAGGCTTCAATAGACCAAAAATTTAAATTATCAAGCATTGGACATATTGGAAGCATGTCCTCAGTTCTAAGTCGAGTTGCAATATGACATTGATGTCCATCCCTTAAAACAAGTTCTGTGATATTAATTTTTTTCATATAATTTATATTCCTTCATGCGCTGCAATTGCAGCACTTATTGCAGCGGCAATTACACTGGGTGGAAGCTCATCATCATAATCTGTTAGTTCTGGGTGCACATCAACAAAACTAGTATTAAATTCAGCATCTATAAAATTTTGATTTTTAAGTATTTCAAGATAATAAGGAATTGTTGTCTTAATTCCAAATAAACCAATATCACCTAAAGCTCTTCTTCCTCTTTGAATTGTATCTGACCAATTCATTGCCCATATAGTTAATTTTGCACACATAGAATCATAATAGGGCGGTATTATATAACCAGTATATATTGCGGCATCTGTTCGAACTCCTGGCCCACCCGCTGCATAATACCTTGTTATTTTACCAAAAGATGGTAAAAAGTCTTTTTTTGGATCTTCAGCATTTATTCTAAACTCAATAGCAAAACCTCTATAAGAAACATCATCTTGTTTATAACTTAAAATACAGCCACTTGCGATTCTAATTTGTTCTTGGACGATATCAACACCTGTTATCGTTTCCGTTATTGTATGTTCAACCTGAAGTCGAGTATTCATTTCCATAAAATAAAAATTATTTTCTTGATCTAATAAAAACTCTACGGTACCAGCATTTTCATAACTAACAGCTTTAGCTGCTTTTACTGCTAAATGCCCTATATAATTTCTTTGATCTTCATTTAATTGAGGTGAGGGGGCAATCTCTATAAGTTTTTGATTTCTTCTTTGCACAGAACAATCTCTTTCATAGAGATGAATAAAATTTTGATGACTATCAGCAAGAATTTGAACTTCTATATGTTTAGGGGTTAATACACATTTCTCTATAAAAATTTCTGGTTTACCAAATGCTTTGGTTGCTTCTGAAATCACTCTATCATAATTGGCAGTTAATTCTGAATTATCATCACATCTTCTAATACCCCTGCCACCACCACCATTTGTTGCTTTAAGCATAATTGGATAACCAATATTGTCAGCAATTTTAATAGCTTCATCTAGACTTTCAACATTTTCTTCACTTCCAGGTATTACTGGAATATCAGCTTCCATCATAGCTTGTCTTGCTTGAATTTTATCACCCATTTTTCTGATTATTTTAGAATCAGGACCAATAAATTTTATATTTCTTCGTTCACAGACTTCAGCTAATTCTGGGTTTTCTGATAAAAAACCGTAACCAGGGTGTATAGCATCACATCTTGCAGTAACAGCAATATTAACAATTCTATAGGGGCTTAAGTATCCAGATAGTGGGTCTGAGCCAATATAATATGATTCATCAGCTTTTTTAACATGTAATGAATGGCGGTCTGCATCTGAATAGATAGCAACACTTGTAATTCCCATTTCCTTGCATGCTCGAATTATACGAACTGCTATTTCTCCACGATTAGCTATTAAAATCTTATCAATCAAAAATAGGTTTTCCTTTGAATAAATTTCTTATTGATTTAATATTATTTGGTAATTATTTTTAACTTAATTATAACATGTGAACAATTTCATAATTAATTCTGAGGGCTTGAAACGCTATTAAAAAAAAGTTAACAGAGATTAAATTATTTATATAATTTACGGTTTTATGCTAAAATTTCGCTTTAAATTTTGAGCAAAACTTCTTAACGTGTATGCAGTTAGAATTTTAAGTTCATTATTACAATAAGGAGTTATTATGGCTGTTCAAAAAAGTAAAAAAACACCTTCTAAAATAGGTATGCGTCGTTCTCACGATAGTTTATCAAATCCTGCTTTAGCTATTGAACAAACAACTGGCGAAACTCATTTAAGGCACCATATTAGCCCTACAGGGTTCTATAAA
Source organism: Nitrosomonadales bacterium (assembly GCA_028344855.1). Taxonomy (GTDB): domain Bacteria; phylum Pseudomonadota; class Gammaproteobacteria; order Burkholderiales; family Methylophilaceae; genus BACL14. The sequence goes on from JAOMCC010000001.1 coordinate 9,096, forward strand.
GGCAAAAAAGTTATAGCCACTAAAGGTGAATAAAATCTTTATAGCTTTCAATTAAAATTATGCAACAAACAATTGCTATTGATGCGATGGGTGGGGATCGAGGAATTAATGTTACAGTTCCTGCCTCAATAGAAATTCTCAATCAATTTCCAGAAGTTAAAATTATTCTTATTGGGAATGATGCTTTAATCAACAAAACTTTAAGTAAGCTAAAAGTAAAAAATCATCAACGTTTAGAAATAATTAATTCAAAAGAATCAGTTGAAATGAATGAGTCCCCTCAATCAGCTTTAAAAAATAAAAAAAAATCTTCAATGAGATTAGCAATTAATTTGTTAAAAACAAATGAAGCATCTGCTTGTGTAAGTGCTGGTAATACTGGTGCGTTAATGGCAACAGCTCGCTTTGTATTAAAAATGCTCCCTGGTATTGAGCGTCCTGCTATTGCCTCTAATCTTCCAAATGAAAATGGTGTAACTTGTATGCTTGATTTAGGAGCCAATACTGATAGCACACCTGAACAGCTTCTGCAGTTTGGCTTAATGGGAGCTATGTTAACAAGTGCTTTAACAAAAAATAAAAATCCATCTGTTGGTCTTTTAAACATAGGATCTGAGGATATAAAAGGAAATGAGGTAGTTAAAAAAGCATCTAAGCTTCTTAAGGAAAGCCATTTGAATTTTTACGGTAATGTAGAGGGTGATGATATTTTTAAAGGTACTACCGACGTTGTTGTTTGCGATGGTTTTGTTGGTAATATTGCTCTAAAAACTTCTGAAGGAGTAGTTAGAATGTTCGGTAAATTTTTAACTGCAGAATACAAAAAAAATTGGATTACAAAAGTTATAGCTTTAATTTCTTTATCACTTTTAAAAGCTTTTAAAAAAAGACTTGACCCAAGAAGATATAATGGAGCATCGTTTTTAGGACTCAATGGGATTGTAGTTAAAAGCCATGGAAGCGCAGATACATTAGCTTTTAAAACAGCAATAATTACTGCTATTGAAGAATCTGAAAATAGAATACTTGATAAAATTAAAAAGCAAATTAAAATTGAATCTAGTTAAATAAATCTAAGAAAAATATGATATTTTCTAAAATAATAGGTGTTGGTAGTTTTCTTCCTAAGAAAGTTTTAACAAATAGAGAGTTAGAAAAAACTCTCGATACAACTGATGAATGGATTACTTCAAGGACTGGTATTAAAGAAAGACATATAGTTGAACCAAATGAGCTAACTTCTGATTTGGCTTTTGAGGCAGCTAAAAACGCAATAAATCAGGCTAACATCGGTGCTAATAAAATTGACTTGATTATCGTTGCTACTACTACTCCAGATAAAATTTTTCCAAGTGTTGCATGTAATGTTCAAAAAAAATTAGGAATAAAAAATTGTCCTGCTTTTGACATTCAAGCTGTTTGTAGCGGATTTATATATGCTTTATCAGTAGCTGACAATTTTATTAAAACAAATTCAGCAACAAATGTTCTTATTGTCGGTGCTGATTCTATGTCAAGAATTACTGACTATTCTGATAGAAGTAATTCTATTTTATGGGGTGATGGTGCTGGTGCAGTTATACTTTCAGCATCAAATAAACAAGGAATTCTTTCAACGCATATTCATGCTGATGGTCAACATGAGGAATTACTGCATGTTCCAACCACAAATATCAAAGATAATACTCAACAAACAATTGAGATGAATGGAAGTCAAGTATTTAAAATTGCAGTCAATACATTAGATCAAATTGTAGATGAGGCATTAATTGCTAATAATCTTAAAAAGGAAGATATCGATTGGCTTGTTCCCCATCAGGCAAATATTAGAATTCTTGAGGCAACGGCTAAAAAATTAGAAATGAGTATGGAAAAAGTTATTGTTACGATAGATAGGCATGGAAATACATCCGCAGCTTCAATTCCTCTTGCGTTAGATGATGGTATAAAAAGTCACAAGATTAAAGAAGGTCATCTTTTATTAATGGAAGCTTTTGGGGGTGGTTTTACTTGGGGTTCCGCACTTGTAAGACTTTAAATGACAAAATATATTATTACATTTCCTGGTCAAGGCTCTCAATCAATTGGAATGATGGATAATCTTTCTAATGTTTCAATTATAAAAGAAACATTTGATGAAGCTGCAAGGATTTTAAATAAAGATTTTTGGGCTATGAGTTCATCAGAAAATGAGGATATTAATCAAACAATAAATACTCAACCTTTGATGCTAACTGCTGGAGTTGCAACTTGGAGATATCTTCAAGAGAATAATCTAGATTCACCAAGTTTTATTGCAGGCCATAGTTTAGGAGAATTTACTGCTTTAGTAGCAGCAAATTCTTTAACTTTTGAAAGTGCTTTAAAAATTGTTACGAAAAGAGCTGAATTGATGCAGAATGCAGTGCCATATAATAAAGGTGGAATGGCAGCAATTATAGGCTTAGAAGATGAAAAGGTTATTGATATATGCAAACAAGAACAAGGCGAGGGTGTTTTGCAAGCTGTTAATTTTAATTCGCCAGGACAAATTGTTATCGCTGGATCAAAAAATATACTAGAGAAATCCTTAGAAATATTTAAAAATGCGGGAGCAAAAAGAGCTATTTTACTCCCAGTAAGTGTACCTTCTCATTCTAAATTGATGAAACCAGCATCAATTCTATTCGGGGATTATTTGAATAAAATAAACTTCAATCTCCCAAAATTTCCTATTATTCAGAACTTTGAAGCTATATATTATAATGACCTTGATAAAATTAAATTAGCACTTGTTCATCAGCTATTTAATCCAGTAAAGTGGACGCAAACAATTAATTTTTTATCAACAAAAGGAATTAATTTATTTATTGAAGCTGGTCCTGGTAAAGTTTTAACAGGCCTGAATAAAAGAATTAATAAAGAAGCAGCTCATGTTTCAGTTACTAGCAAAGAAGCTATTAATGAAATTTTTTTAAAATTAGGGAATTAATTAATGAAAGAGCAAAAAACAAGTAAAATTGCACTTGTGACAGGAGCAAGTAGAGGTATCGGTGCTGCAATTGCATTAGATTTAGCTGAAAATAATATCTTTGTTATTGGAACAGCAACTTCAGATCATGGCGTAAAAAAAATAGAAGAAAGTCTTAAGGTAAACCATCAAAAGGGAATTGGACTAATCTTGAATGTAAATGACAATTTGTCAATCGAGAATTTGATATCAAATATTGAAGAAAATTATGGTGATATAGATATTTTAATCAATAACGCAGGCGTAACTAAAGATAATTTACTTATGAAAATGAAAGAAGAAGATTGGGATAAGGTTATTAATACTAATTTGAAATCAGTATTTAAATTAAGCCAATCATTAATAAGAAAAATGATAAAAAATAAATATGGCCGCATTATTAATATATCTTCGGTGGTTGGGTATTCTGGTAATACAGGTCAAACAAATTATGCCGCATCAAAATCAGGCATATCTGGCTTTACAAAATCTTTAGCTCAAGAAGTTGGTAGTAGAGGTATTACTGTCAATTGTATAGCTCCAGGATTTATAGATACAGAAATGACTCAATCTCTTTCAGATGAGCATAAGAATCAATTATTATCCAAAATTCCTCTTGGAAAGTTGGGTAATCCTGAAGATATTGCCAATGCAGTAACTTTTTTAGTATCCGATAAAGCTAATTATATAACAGGTGAAACCATTCATATCAACGGGGGTATGTTAATGACTTAATTTTTAATTTCTATATAAATCATATAGTTATCAAATCTTTTCAAAATTAATTAAAATAGTTTAATAATTTAACCATTCATTTGATAAAATGTCGTCTAGTATTTTTATTCGTTTTTAAAAAGGAGTTTATAAATGTCAGATATCGAGCAAAGAGTTAGAAAAATTGTTTCAGAACAGTTAGGAACTGATGAGGATCAAATAAAAAATGAATCATCTTTTATTGATGACTTAGGCGCAGACTCACTCGATACTGTTGAGCTTGTAATGGCTTTAGAAGAAGAATTCGATACAGAAATTCCTGATGAAGAAGCTGAAAAAATAACTACTGTGCAACAAGCAATAGATTATATAAATAAAAATCTTAAATAACCATTATTCCTAACCATTAGGCAGTTAGTTTTTCATGACTAAAAGAAGGGTTGTAATTACAGGACTAGGCTTGGTGACACCAGTTGGTATAGGTGTTAAAGAGTCATGGAATAATATCCTCAACGGTGTTTCTGGAATTACTAAAATCACTAAGTTTGATTCATCAAATTTCAAATCTCAAATTGCTGGTGAGGTTAAAAATTTCAATCCAGATCTATATTTAAATCCAAAAGACTCCAGAAGAATGGATACTTTTATTCAATTTGGATTGGTAGCAGGTATAGAAGCAATTAAAGATTCTGGTCTTGAAATAAATGAAGAAAATTCAGAGAGAATTGGTGTTTCCATTGGGTCAGGTATTGGTGGAATTAATTTAATTGAAGAAACTAGTGATATTTTTGATGAAAGTGGCCCAAGAAAAATATCTCCTTTTTTTGTTCCAGGCACAATTATTAATATGATATCTGGAAATTTATCAATTATGTATGACCTTAAAGGACCGAATATTTCAATTGTAACTGCCTGCACAACTGGAACTCATTCAATTGGAGACGCAAGCCGGATGATTGAATATGGCGATGCTGACGTAATGATTGCTGGGGGTTCAGAAGCTGCTATTACCGAACTTACTGTAGCTGGTTTTTCAGCTGCAAAAGCACTTACTCAACGAAATGATGATCCAAAAACGGCTTCTCGTCCTTGGGATAAAGATCGTGATGGATTTGTTATTGGAGAAGGTGCTGGAGTTATGGTAATTGAAGAATACGAACATGCGAAAAAAAGAGGTGCAAAAATTTATTGTGAACTAAATGGATATGGAATGAGTGCAGATGCTTACCATATAACTGCTCCCAGTGTTAGTGGTCCAAAAAGATCAATGATCAATGCGATTAATAATGCAGGTATTAATTTAGATGAAATTGGTTACATTAATGCTCATGGAACATCGACTCAGCTTGGTGATTTAAATGAAGTTAATGCTATAAAACAAACATTTCACGAGCATGCTAACAACTTAATTATTAATTCAACAAAATCAATGACAGGTCATTTATTGGGAGGGGCTGGAGGAATAGAATCCGTTTTTACTGCTTTAGCAATTTATAATCAAATATCACCTCCAACAATAAATATTTTTAATCAAGATCCGGAATGTGATCTGGATTTTGCTGCAAATGAATCAAAGAAGATTCCAATAAAAGCTGCGTTAAAAAACAATTTTGGATTTGGCGGAACAAATGGGAGTATTGTTTTTAAAGCAATTTAAAAAAGTTAATAAGTTGAAAAAAAAATTTTTAATTAATGGTAGTTCTTCTAAGAATATTAATCCATTTGATCGGGGCTTAGCATTTGGTGATGGAATATTTAGAACTTTTTTAGTTAAAAATCGTTACCCAGTAAATTGGGATTTGCATTATAACAAGTTAAAAAATGATGCGAAAATTCTTCAAATAAAAATACCAACTAAAAAAATATTAATTAATGATATTAATAAATTATTTAGTACAAAAAAAACTTATATTTGTAAAATAATTATTACACGCGGAGTCTCTAATCAAGGCTACCAATATAGAAAAGATATCAAAAGTACTCGAATTATATTAAAAATTACTCACAAAAAAATCGATAAAAAGTTTCTTTTGAATGGGGTAAGATTAAAAGTTTGTAAAACTAGAGTCACCGATAGTGAATTATTCTATGGTTCAAAGCATCTGAATAGAATTGATAATGTTTTAGCAAAATCTGAATTAAATACTTCTGAGTTTGATGGTTTAATGTTGGATAAAAATGGATTTATTAATGAATGTGCTAGTAGTAATATCTTTGCGAGATATGGAAAAGTTATTGCGTCTCCCAATCAGATAAATGCAGGTGTTTCAGGCGTATGTAAGCAAATAGTTGTTGATAATGTAAGTCGATTTGGGTTTGATTTTATAGAAAAAAATATTAAATTATCTCAATTAAAAAAAGCAGATGAGGTATTTATTACTAACTCCATTTTTGGTGCTTTGCATGTTAATCAAATTGAGGAAAAAAAATGGAAGGGAGAAACTTGTACGTCGATATTAAGAAATTTAATTATTAATTCTAAAACTTAAATGAATCCTATATTTATAAAGACATTATCCACCATTAAAAATAGAAAAATTCTAATTATTAATTTTTTATTTATTTTTTGGTTGATAAGTTATTTATTTTTACCTTTAAATATCACCGAAGACAATGCAAGTTTTGAAGTTGTTGATGGAAGTAATTTAAATGAAATCACTGAGCAGTTAGTAGAAGTTAATATTTTAAAAGATTCATTTCGATTTAAGTTATTAACTACCATCTTCGCAAAAACAGAAAGTTTAAAAAGAGGTCATTATAAATTAAAATCTAACGCAACAGCATTAGACCTTCTTGATATGCTTGTATATGGAAAAGAATCTTTTTACTCAATTAGCTTTCCAGAAGGCCTAACTTTCGATCAAATCATTAAAAAAATTAAAAATAATAAAAACATAAAAAAAACGTTAAAATCTTATGATGAAGAAACTATTTTGAAAGCTATTTCATCAAATCATAAATATGTGGAAGGATTATTTTTTCCAGATAGTTATTATTTCTATAAAAATACTACTGATTTAGAGATATTAAAAAATGCAAATAATGTTCTTAAACGAAAGCTTGAGCTTGCTTGGGAAAATCGTTCAAATGATTTACCTTATAAAAATATGTATGAGGCTCTTATAATGGCATCAATAATAGAAAAGGAAGTTGGTATTCTTGAGGAAGCACCAGTTATTGCAGGAGTTTTTGTTAATCGACTAAATATAAATATGCCACTTCAAAGTGATCCCACAGTTATTTATGGTATTCGACATAAATTTAAGGGTAACCTTAAGAAAAAACATTTAAAAAAATATACTCCATTTAATACGTATGCCATCAAGGCACTACCTCCATCGCCAATATCACTTCCTAGTTTAAATTCAATTGAAGCCGCTTTAAATCCAGCTACAACCAATGCTTTATACTTTGTAGCCAAAGGGAACAGAAGACATCATTTTTCAGCTACACTTAAAGAACATAATAGAGCAGTTAGGAAATATCAAAAGTGAGCATGAAACCAAAATTCATTACTTTAGAAGGAGTTGATGGTGCAGGTAAAAGCACCCATATTCAATTTATAAAAAAATATTTTATAGAAAAAGATTTGAATTATGTTTTTACTAGAGAACCCGGAGGAACAATTTTAGGTGAAAAATTAAGAGAAATCTTACTTTATAATCAAATGGAACCTGAAACAGAATCACTCTTGATGTTTGCAGCTAGAAATGAACATGTACATGAAATTATTGAGCCAAATCTTAATAAAGGTATAAATGTTATTAGTGATAGATTTACAGATGCTACTTATGCTTATCAAAGTGGAGGAAAAAATGTAGAGATTGATAAAATAACAGTATTGAAAGATTGGGTTCATAAAAATTTACAACCAGATTTAACATTTCTTTTTGATCTTCCGGTTGAGATTAGTATTTCTAGGCTTAAAACTAATGGTAATTTGGATAAATTTGAAAATGAAGGATTATCTTTTCATAAAAAAATAAGAAATTCTTATCTAAATCTAGCGAAAAAAGAGCCTAATAGATTTAAGGTAATTGATAGCAGCCAGAATATAAATAAAGTTCAGGATGAAATAAATTTAATATTAGATAAAGTTTTTTTATGAATATATATCCTTGGCAATTGAGCACTTGGAACGAAATATTTCTAAATAAAGTAAAAATGCCACATGCTCAGATATTTTATGGGTATAAGACTCAAGAAATAAATAAATTTGTGAATGAGTTATCGAAATCCTTATTATGCTCTAATCCTGATGATCAAAATTTTTCATGTGGGAAATGTCAAAATTGTCTATGGGGCAAAACTAATCACCCTGATCTAAAAATAGTTGATAGCGATCTTGAGAATGACAATAATTCAAATTTAATTAATATATCAAGTGCAAGAGATACTAAAAAATTCTTAGAATTAACTTCACATCAAAAAAATGGAAAGAAAATTGTAGTTATATTTGATGCTGAACGATTAACAGTAGGGGCTTCAAATGCACTTTTAAAAACCATTGAAGAACCCCCAGATAATTGTTTAATTTTCTTTACGGTAAAAGATATAGCTGATTTGCTTCCAACTATTACTAGTAGATGTAGGTTAATTTCTTTATCTAAACCAAGTATTAATGAAGCAAAAAATTTTTTAGTAAAAACAGATAATGATGATTTAATAGACTACTTGGAACTTTTTAATAATTCTCCAATTGAACTAATAAATGAAAAAGAGTCTATTTCTCAAATACACAATGTTTTAGATGAATTAAAAAAAGGCGAAAAAATAGACTTGATTAATATTAATAAGTCATGGTTGGATAATGGTTTAGTTTGGATAATTAATTTACTTCAAAAATGGTCTTATGAAGTGCTATTAAATAAGATATCACAGGGACATAATTATTTTCCAAAAGAAAAAAATATAATTCATCAATTAGCTTTAAATGCAGACCTAGGAAAATTGTTAAGTTATCAAAAAACCTTAAATGAAATAAAAATGTATGCGCAAAAACAAGTTAACAAAGAAATAAATCTAAATTCAGTTATGATTGAATATAAAAAAATTTTTGTAGAATAAATTATTATGTATATTGATTCACATTGCCATATAAACTTTCCTGAACTTCATGAGAAAATTCACAATGTCTTAGGTAATATGAAGGAAAATAAAATTTCTCATGCCTTGTGCGTTAGCGTTACTTTAGATAAGATTGAAGAAATTTTGAAACTTACTAAACAGCATTCAAATATTTATGCCTCTGTTGGTGTTCATCCTGATTACGAAGATATTACTGAGCCAGATATTGATATTTTATATAAATATTCACAAGATAAAAAAGTAGTTGCTATCGGAGAAACTGGACTAGATTACTTCAGACTAAAAGGAGACTTAAGCTGGCAGAGAGAAAGATTTAGAACTCATGTTCGTGCTGCTATTAAATCTAAGCTTCCTCTAATTATTCATACAAGAAATGCTCGTGAAGATACTATAAAGATTATGAAAGACGAGGATGCAAAATCTGCAACAGGAGTTATGCATTGCTTTACAGAGTCCTATGAGATGGCTAAAAAGGCTATCGATCTTGGTTTTTATATCTCTTTTTCAGGGATTATTACTTTTAAAAATGCAGATGACTTAAGAGAAACAGTTAAAAAAATTCCAATTGAAAATATTTTAATAGAAACCGATTCTCCATATTTAGCTCCAGTGCCAAAAAGAGGAAAGTTAAATGAACCATCAAATGTAATTTATGTTGCGGAAAAAATTGCTGAATTAAAAAATATTCCTGTTGAAAAAGTTGCTGAAATTACTACCAACAATTTTTTCAACCTTTTCAATAAATGCAAAATAGTTTAACTATACTAGGTGCTGGTTCAAGCGCTGGCACCCCAGTTGTTGGATGTAAATGCTCAACTTGCTTATCAGATAACCCAAAAAATAAAAGAACTAGATGCTCTAGTATAGTTACTTTAAAAAATGGTAAGAATATCCTTATTGATACTAGCCCAGATTTAAGAGAGCAATCACTGCGAGAATCAATTGTTTCTGTGGACGCAGTTCTTTTTACTCACGCGCATGCGGATCACTGCCACGGAATTGATGATTTAAGAGCTTTTTGCCAGATAAATCAAATACAGATTCCATTATATAGTAATAAATTTGTTATGAATCAATTAGTGGAAAAATTTAAATACGCTATGATTGAACCAAAAAATTTTTGGGAAATGCCTGTACTCAAACCAAATATTGTTAACGGCCCTTTTGAACTTTTTGAAGAAACAATTACCCCAATACCTGTTATGCATGGTAAAAGTCTAATTAATGGTTATCGTATTGGAAATCTTGCTTATATAACGGATACTTCAGAAATATCTGAAAATTCAATGAAACTTTTAGATGGTATTGATGTTCTATTGATAGATTGTTTAAGAATGGAGCCACATTTTACTCATCTTTCTTTGCCTGAAAGTATTAATATTGCAAAAAAGATTAAGGCAAATAAAACTTATCTTATTCATATGACCCATAGTTTAGAATATGAGGCATTAAAAAATATATTGCCAGAGGGTATTTATGTTGGCTATGATGGTTTAAAATTGTCCACTAATTAGATTATAGGAATTTACTATGAAAAGTATATTTAGATTTATTATTGCTATTACAATTTTATTGGGGTTCGCAATCAATTCTATTGCTGATCAAAAACGAGTATTTTCAGAAGACGAGTTTTTAGCTCTTTTTAATGGTAAGCCAAAATCTAGAGTGCTTAAGTATTTAGGTGAGCCTGATACCAAAGATATAGCTATTAAGCCAAAAGGAGCAGATAGTATAGTGGGTTCTAAAATAAGAATGGAAAAAAATTCAAAAAAGAAAAAAGATAAAATAGAAATGTGGTATTACAAAAATGTTGTTGAATACGCTCCAAAAAAAACATATCTTAAAGTGGAGCTAACATTAATTAATGATCGAATTGTCAACGTAGGTTTTTTCAATCAATAAAAAACCACCCTTTGATTAAAAGAGTGGTTTTTAGATAATTTACTTAATTTAGTACTTTGTTAACCTAACATGCCAGCTACTTTTTCTGAAGCTAGTCCAGCGACTGAACCAAGAACAAAAGAAACAGACATCATAATTACAGGATTTGAGAAGTCAGTTGCAAGAACTTCCATATTGCTTGCTAAAAGCATAAATCCAAATGTAGCTGCGTAACCGAATACGTTAGCAGGAATATTAGGACATTTTGGAAGAGCAGTTAAACCCCACACTGTTATACCTACTGCTACTGGCCAAGCGAGATCTCCAATAACTCCAAGATAACCATGTAAAATAACTGCGATTGCAGCTAATACTGAACCATAAATTGTTGCAGTTATAGTTTTTGGTAAAGCATCTTTACCCACTGTAAAGTATGCGCCCCAGGCAATAAAACCACCCCAAACCTGAACATAATCACCTAATACAAATAGTGCTATGTAGGTCCAGACTAACGCGCAGATACCTAAACTTACTCCTAAAGCGTTTTTCATTTTACTTCCTCCTGTTTAAGTTTAATTAACATTTAATTATCAATTAAAAATTTAATTAGCACTTAATCGAAAATTAAATGAATTTCTAATATAACTATAAATTGCAAATCATGCACTCACGTCTGAGCTGCAAAAAGAGCATTTCTACACAATGACCTACGAAGATTTTACTGTCAACCTTTTTTTCGTTTTTCTTTAACTTGTAATTTTTAACAAAACATACTAATGTGGTAAAAATTACTCATTTATATTAGGAGTCTAGATGATGGATGATATTTCTTCAAAAAAAGTCGAAAAATTTCATGGAGGGTGTCCTCATGATTGCCCTGATACATGCTCTATGGTTTATGAAGTAGAAGATGGAAAGCTAAAAGGAGTTTCAGGGAACAAAGACCATCCTATGACTAAAGGTGGGCTTTGTGTAAAACTGAAAGACTATGAAAAAAGACATTATCATCCAGATAGATTACTATACCCAATGAAGCGTATTGGTCCTAAAGGTGAGAAAAAGTTTGAGAGAATTTCATGGGACGAAGCATTAGATACGATTGTAGATAAATGGCAAAAAATTATTAAAGAAGATGGGCCTGAGGCCATAATGCCAAATAGTTACTTAGGTAACCAAGGTTTAGTTCATGGACTCAATGGTGGTGATTCCTTTTTTGCTCGCTTGGGAGCAACAGTTACCGAAAGAACGTTTTGCGGAGAAGGCTCGGCTACAGCCTGGTTATTAACACTAGGGCCTACGGCAGGAGTAGATCCAGAAAGCTTTATACATTCTAAATACATTATCATATGGGCTTGTAATTCAGTTAGTACAAACCTTCACCATTGGCATATTATTAAAGATGCTCAAAAAAATGGTTCCAAAGTAGTAGTTATAGATTCATATGCCTCAAAAACGGCAAAGGAGGCTGATTGGCATATTGCTCCAAAACCTGGCACAGACGGTGCTCTTGCAATGGCAATGATGAATGTAATTATTGAAGAAGGTTTAATTGATCAAGATTATGTTGATCAGTATACAGTTGGCTATCCAGAATTAGCTGAAAGAGCTAAGGAAAGAACAGCTGAATGGGCCGCAGAAATTACAGGCATATCCGTTGATGATATTCGAAAATTATCAAGGGAATATGCAACCACTCAACCAGCTGCAATTAGAATTGGAGTTGCTCTTGAAAAAAGCTGGGGTGGAAGTCAAACAATTAGAGCTGTTGCATCACTTCCTGCACTTACAGGTGCATGGAGGCATGTAGGTGGAGGTATACTCCAATTCCCAGTATGGGAGCATCCCTATAAATTTAATGTTATTTGTAGGCCTGACTTAATTCCAAAAGGAACTCAAGTTGTTAATAATTTGCAATTGGGTAGGGTGCTTACTGGTGAACAAAAACTTAAAGTGCCAATTAAATCAATGATGTGTTGGAATACAAATCCAGTTACTCAGTCAACGGAAACAGATAAGATAATAAAAGGTTTAAAACGAGAGGATTTATTCCTTGTATCTGCTGAACACTTTATTTCTGATACTGCAGCTTATGCAGATATTTTACTTCCTGCTTCAATGGGAGCTGAATTGGAAGATATGATATTGTCATGGGGACATCTATACCTTACATATAATACAAAATGTGTGGAGTCACCTGGTGAAGCAATTCCTAATAATGAAATTTTTAGAAGACTAGCTAAACGTTTGGGGTTTGAAGAAGATAATTTTAAATGGAATGATACCGAATGCCTTGAAAACTATGTTGATTGGGATTCACCAGCATGTGAGGGTATTGACCTAAACTATATGAAAAAACATGGTTATGCTAGGCTTAATGTAGGAACCAAAGATAATCGTGCTCCTCACAAAGAAGGTAATTTTCCAACACCATCAGGAAAATGTGAATTTAGGCTGGTTGGTGCTAAGAATTTTGTAGCTGGGCCATTTAGACAAATGTATGATGACTTTCAGCCTGGAGAAGATATTCCTGAATTACCTGATTATATTCCTTCAAGAGAGACAGAACTAGCTAGTCCAGAACTATTCAAAAAATTTCCATTAAATATTCTTGCGCCGAAAAGTCATGGCTTTATAAATTCATGTTATGCAAATATGGATAATAAGCTCAAGGGGCAGGGTGAGCAGTTTGTTCTTATAAGCCAATCTGATGCAATGGATCGAGGTATAAAAGAAGGTGAAATGGTAAAAGTATTTAATGACAGGGGTGCATTTGATGCTTTAGCTAAAATCTCCTCAGATGTAAATTCTGGTATTGTTGTTGCGACCCTTGGGTATTGGAGGCAGCTTAATAATGGTACCGTGAACTCAGTAAGTTCTAATGCCTTTGGAGATATGGGTAATGCACAAACTTCTCATGATTGCTTAGTCGAGGTTGTAGCTATTTGAATAATTTAGATGAAATAACAATCACGTGCACCGACAATGGAAAATCTGTCGTTGGTTATATTTTAGATCTGCGCCCTAAAGATTATTTAGAAGTATCTTTAAATACAGTTAAAGTATACCTTCAATATAAGAATGGTATTTATGTTGGTTCAATGTCTGGTATGGAATTTACTGTTGCGGAAGAAAGCCTTCCTAAAGAGCATCAGGAATATCAAAGATAAACATAATGGTAGGGGATGCGAGGTTCGAACTCGCGACAAATTGATTAAGAGTCAACTGCTCTACCAACTGAGCTAATCCCCCATATTCTTTGTTAAAACACCTATAATTTTTTCTGTTGATTTTGAAATATTTTCAGCAACATAACCACCTTCCAAAATATACAATTCTCTATCAGATGCATATTTTTTAGCAATATTATTTAAGATAATTGCAACATTTTCGTAACCTACATCCGTAAAATTCAATTGCCCTAGCAAATCTCCTTGATGGGAATCAAAACCAGCTGATACCAAAATAAACTCAGGTTGAAATTTATCCATCGCTGGTTTTAGTTTATTTGTAAAAGCATTTATCAACTCAATATCTCCAGCTCCTCTTGGAAGATCAATATTTAGAGTGAAACCTTTACCTTTACCACTTCCTGTTTCATTTGGTCGACCGCTTTGAGGATAGAAGGGATGTTGATGAATATCAAAATAGAATATAGAGTCATCATTATAAAAAATATCTTGAGTACCATTACCATGGTGAACATCAAAATCTACTATTAATATACGTTTAATATCATATTTTTTTTGTAAATAACGAGCGACAATAGCTATATTATTGTAAATACAAAAACCCATTCCTTTTGAAGCTGAAGCGTGATGACCTGGAGGTCTACTTAATACAAATGCAGAAGATACTTCACCTTTCATAATTGCATCTGCACCGCTTAAACCAGCTCCAACTGCTGTTCTTGCAACTTTATTAGATTTTTTTGAAATTACAGTATCACCAGTACTTAAATATGAAATACTATTTTTTTGAAGTAAATTCACTTCTTTTTCAACTAAATCAATATAATCTTGAGTATGAACAAGCTTAATCTCTTGTTTAGAAGCCTCTCTAACAGTAGGCCAAATCAAGTAAGGAGAAAGCAAATTATTATTTTTAAGATTATTAACAACTATTGATAATCTTTCTGCTCTTTCTGGGTGATTTTTTCCTGTGTTATGTAATAAAAATTGATCGCTATACATAATAGCTACTTTTTTTTCATTTAAGGTTTCAGAAAATAGAGAGGTTATTGAAAAAAATATGGTCATACCTAAAAATAAAAATTTCATATCGATATTTTATATTAAGCTAACGTAATTATTCAATAATAATTATGGTAATTTATTTGGCTTATGTTGTTTAAATTAATTAATTCTCATAAGCCTAGCTTGTTCTTTTTTTATAACCTCTGTAAAAAATCGACTAACTGCTTTTACGCGGGCTAAATGGTATAAACCTTCATGCACAACCATCCAATATTCACGAGTAGCAAATATTTTTTCAGGTAGTATCGTTGTTAATTTTTTATCATCTGCCGCTACGAAACCATGAAGTAATGCAAGACCAATTCCATCAATTACAGCTTGATATTGAGCTTGTAAAGAACTACTTCTAAACACAATATTTGCTTCATGGAGTAAATCTTGCATATATTTTAGTTGGGGAAATTCAATCAGATCGTCAATATAACTAATGAATGAATGTTGTGCTAAGTCTTTAACAGATTTTATTTTATTGTGCTTATTTATATAATTTTTACTTGCATATAATGCGAGCCTGTATTCTCCTAATTTCCATGATACTAATCTCCCTGTTGATGGTCTTGCTAAGGTAATTGCAATATCAGCTTCACGTTTAGATAAACTAGCTGGCCTTGTATCAGCAATTAATTCAAGCTCAATGGCTGGATGAAGCTCTTTAAAGCCTTTTATATATTTAGAAATAATTCCAATCCCTAAGCCTTCAGGGACTGCCAATCTTACAGTACCAGTTAATTCAGTATCGGTTCCAGAAATAGACTGATAAATAGAATTAATTTTAGTTTCAATATTTTCTGCATGTGGAAGTAATTTATAGCCTTCGTCAGTTAAAGAATATCCTTTTGGAGATCGATCAAACAAATGAATCTCAAGCTCTTTTTCAAGTTTGTCGATGTGCCGTCCCACTGTTGTGGGCTCTACATTTAATCTTTTGCCAGCCATACTTAACTTACCCCTTCGTGCAAGTTCAAGAAAAGAACGAAGATTATCCCAATCAAGCATATTTATCCCTAATAGTTTTATTTGTAAGATTTCATTATAATGCAATAATGCAATAATGCATTATGAAAACTAATATTTTAGTATTGTACTGCATAAATAAAAGTAATAATATACTTAATAAAATAATTAAAGGTAGCAAATGGTTGACATTGTAAAAGAAGAAAAATCAGTAGGGCATTTAATAAATGGTGAAATTAAATACTCTAATGGCCAAATTTTAGATGTGTATAACCCGGCAAAAGGTTCTGTAAGCAAACAAATACATGTAGCTACTAGAGATACTCTAGAAGATGCAATTTTAACTGCTGAAGCTGCGTTCCCATTGTGGAGAGATACACCTGTTTTAAAGCGTGCGCGAATTATGTACCGATTTAAAGAATTACTTGAAAAAAATTCTGATAGAATTTGCCAGCTTGTAGGTGAAGAGCACGGTAAAATTTCACATGACGCAATGGGTGAACTCCAAAGAGGAATAGAAAATGTAGAATATGCTTGCTCTTCTCCTGAGTTTCTTAAAGGAGAGCATAGTAAAAATGTTGGACCTTCAATAGATTGTTGGAGTGAATTTCAGCCATTGGGAGTTGTTGCTGGTATTACACCATTTAATTTTCCAGCTATGATTCCTCTTTGGATGTATCCATTAGCAATCGTTTGTGGTAATTGTTTTATACTTAAACCATCAGAACGTGATCCAAGCTCTACGATGATGATTGCTCAATTACTTCATGAAGCTGGCCTACCAAAGGGAATTTTGAATGTCGTAAATGGCGACAAAGATGTTGTTGATATGTTAATAGAAGATCAACGTATTCAAGCAATAAGTTTTGTTGGTTCTACTCCTATTGCAGAACATATTTACAGTAAAGCAACTGCAAATGGAAAACGATGCCAAGCATTGGGCGGCGCAAAGAATCATGCAATTATTATGCCTGATGCAGATCTTGATAATGCTGTTAATCAATTAATAGGTGCTGCTTTTGGATCAAGTGGGGAGAGATGTATGTCACTTTCAGTTGCAGTAGTAGTAGGGAATGAAGTAGGGGATTTGTTAGTATCCAAACTCCAAGACTCGATGAAAAATTTAAAAGTAGGGGAGCACACTAATTCTAGTAACGATTTTGGACCACTTATAACTAAAGAGCATCAAGATAAAGTTACTTCCTACATAAATAGTGCTGAAGAACAAGGCGCGACTATTGTTGAAGATGGCCGCAACTTTGTTGTAAAAGGCTGTGAAGATGGATTCTTTTTAGGTGGTACTTTAATTGATAATGTTAATACAGATATGCTCTCCTATAAAGAAGAAATTTTTGGGCCTGTCCTTCAGATAGTCCGAGTCAAAACTATGCAAGAAGCCATGAATATTATAGATAATCATGAGTATGGAAACGGAACTTGTATTTTTACTCGTGACGGGGAAGCTGCAAGGTATTTTTCAGATAATATTAAGGTTGGGATGGTTGGAATTAATATTCCTGTTCCCGTGCCTGTGGCATATCAAAGTTTTGGTGGGTGGAAACGATCAATGTTTGGTGATCTTTTTGCTTATGGGCCAGACGGCGCACGTTTTTATACACGTCGTAAAACTATTACACAAAGATGGCCATCCAATGGTGTTAGAGAGGGAAAACAATTTTCTATGCCAACAATGAAGTAGAAAACATATATTTATAATTTATTAATGAAACATTTATAGAGGAGATAATATTTTGAAAACATCAATCTTAAGTAGGATAATTTTTAGTTTTTTAATAATTTCAATATCAACAGTTCTTAATGCTGCGCCAGTATTGAATAAATTATGGGAAACTAAAGCAGATTTTAAGTTACCGGAATCTGTTGTATATGATAAAAGTAATGATGTTTTGTATGTTTCTAATATGCAGGACGATCCTTTCAAAAAAGACAAAAATGGATTTATTTCAAAAGTCGATTTAGATGGAAATATAAAAAATTTAAAATGGATTGAGGGTTTAAATGCACCAAAAGGTCTAGCAATTTCAAAAGGTAAGCTATATGTTGGTGATGTAGATCAACTTATTGAAATAGATATTTCAAAAGGTAAAATTATTAATAAGTTCGATGCAGTTGGAGCGGCATTATTGAATGATGTGGCTGTTGATACTAAAGGTAATGTCTATGTTTCTGACACATTCACAGATACTATTTATAGGTTGAATACTTTTGGCCAATTAACAAAGTGGCTCTATAGCCCTAAACTTCAAGCACCTAATGGTTTACACTATGAAAAAGGTCAATTGATTGTTGGTAGTTGGGGGCATCCAACTGATGGTTGGGCAGCAGCAGAAGTAGGCCATCTTAAAACTATTTCATTAAAAACTAAAAAAATTAAATCTCTTGGTAATGGAAAAGCTGTTGGCAATTTAGATGGTGTTGAATCTGATGGAAAGGACGCTTACTATGTTGCAGATTGGGTTGGAGGCAAATTACTTCATATTCAACGTAATGGACGCTTCAAAGAAGTACTTAAACTATCTCAAGGCGTTGCAGATCATGAAATTATTCATGAAAAAAATATGATTATCATACCAATGATGCTTGAAGGTAAACTAATTACTTATAAGATTAATTAAATAATTTTTTTTAGAGACTCATGCTGTATCTGAAAAATATCAGCATGAGTTTTTTTAATGAATAAAATACTATGAAAATATTTCAAGCATTAGCACGACCATTTGTGTCATTTGTTGAACGATATTATCCTGACGCATTTATATTTGTAATTGTACTTTCACTGATAACATTTTTATCAGCATTATTTCTGACAGATTCTACTTTTAGTTCAACACTTATGGCCTGGGGTGATGGTCTGCCCATGTTGCTTAAATTTACAGCACAAATAACAATCATTATGATTGGGGCTCATGCGTTAGCCCATACTAAGCCAATTCAAAAATTTTTAACGCGTATTGGGCAGTTACCAAAATCTGCTAATCAAGCTTATTCGCTTGTAGCATTTACTTCTGGAATTGCCAGTTTGTGTGCTTGGTCATTTGGATTAGTTATTGGAGCCATTGTTGCAAGGAGTGTTGCAAGAGAATGCTCTAAGAAATCATTTAAAATACATTATCCCTTGTTGGTCGCATCTGCCTATTCTGGTTTTGTAATTTGGCACATGGGTTATTCATCTTCAGCAGCGCTATTTGTTGCCACACCTGGGCACTTACTTGAAGATAGGATAGGAATAATCCCAGTTACCGAGACCATACTATCCTTAAATAATATAGTTCTAGCTCTAGCAGCTCTTTTAGTTATTACTATTATTTGTCCACTTATGAGACCTAAAGATAAAGATGTAATCCAATTTAACCCTGGTCAAAATGATAATAATGAAAATAATTCTTTAAACGATAAGGAAGGCTTAACATTTATTGAAAAGTTTGAAAATCATAGAGCTTTGAATATTTTTCTTGGTCTTGCACTTGTGACCTACATTGTGATGAATTATTTGCAAAATGGCTTCTCACTAAACCTCAATATCGTAAGTTGGACTTTTTTAGCCTTTGGTTTAATTTTAGCAAATTCACCAATGCACTTTATCAAGCTTATTAATAATGCAGCTACTACTGTTGGTCCAATTATTCTTCAATATCCATTTTACTCGGGAATCATGGGAATGATGGCGACGACTGGATTAATGAAAGTAATTACAGACTGGATTATTTCTATTTCAACTCCTGAAACACTAGGTTTTTTTGCTTTTCTATCAGGAGGTTTAGTTAATATGTTTATTCCTTCAGGAGGAGGGCAATGGGCAGTTCAAGGACCAATTATGATTGAAGCTGCTTTATCTTTAGATGTTAATCCTTCTATAGTAGTTCTAGGTGTTGCTTATGGAGACCAATGGTCTAATATGATTCAACCATTTTGGACTATACCAATACTCGCAATTGCTGGACTTCATATGCGGCAGATCTTAGGTTACACATTTGTTATATTTATAATAACAGGCTTTCTCTATGGAGGAGGAATGCTTCATATGGGTAACGGTAACATTTAGAATGCTTTACTGCGAAGTGGATAGTGGATTATATACTTCGTATAATGTATATTATGTAAAATAGAATATCACTAATTAGCTGATAATAAGTCTTTCGCACCTATTTCTTTAGCAATATCGGTTCCTAAATTAAAACTTTCTATAGCTTTTTGTTCATCATTCTTATGTTTAAAGACTAATGACTGCTCAAGTAATGCTTTAGCCTCGTAATACCTACTTCCATTATCTTTGGCAAATCTTTCAAGTTTTTGTAAAACATCTAATGCACGATCTGGAGCATTATCACCTAAATGATAAGTAGATAATTTGATTTGAGCATCGGCATATTCATTATAAGCACCAACTTTACGATATGTATTTGCGGCTTTTAAGCCATATTCTACAGCTTTACTTGATTTTTTCTTACCGTAATAAGCCATTGCTAAACCGTCATAACCCTCAGCTCTTTCATTGTCGTTAGCAGATACAACGGTAGATTTAGCAAAAAAATCTATAGCCTCCAAATAATCTTTTTTTGCGAGGTGGTTTTGCCCTAACTGATAGAGAAACCTTCGTTCCATTTGGAGGTATTTAGTATTTCCTAATTTTGCAGTTTCTAGGCCTTTTGTGAATGTTTTAGTAGAGGAACTGATTTCCCCTAAATCTCTTTCTGCAATACCTTTATAGAGCATAGAAAACATCTGATCTACAGGTAATTTTGCGTATTCCTCACTATCTGCAAAAGCCTTTACAGCGACATCATGCATATTTGAACGGTAATAGGCTTTTCCAAGGCAAAAATGTTTATCATATTCATCTTTAATCTTTTTAGCTGCAGTTACTGCATCCAAATTATTGCCTTCTTGCATTAATTTTTCACAATTATTGTTTGAATTATATGAATATATATTACATGAAAACAATAATATAATAATAAAACTTAAAGTATTTTCTATTTTCATTGTTACCCAGTATTTTTAGTTAAAATTAGTAATTCAGCTTCATTTAAAATTTTGACATTGAGTGTTTTAGCTGTATTTAGCTTACTACCTGCATCTTCACCAGCAACTACATAATCAGTTTTTTTTGAAACACTATTAGTTACTTTACCCCCGCATTTTGATATTAAGCTTTTGGCCTCTTCCCTTTTAAGCGAGGGTAAAGTACCAGTAAGGACAAAAGTAAGGCCTTTTAGTTCTTTATTTTCCTTAGTATTTTTTATTTTTTCAAATACAACACCCATATTTAAAATAGATATTATTTGATTATATTTTGATTTGTCATTGAAATATTGATTAATCGATTTCGAAACTGTCGGTCCAATGTCATCAACCTCCTCCAACTCAGAGATTGTAGCTGCCTTAATTTTTTCAATTGTTTTAAAATGCTGAGCTAAATCTGAGGCAGTTGATTCACCTACATTCCTAATTCCAAGGGCATAAATTAACCTAGCTAATGTTGTATTCTTCGATTTTTTAATAGCTTCAACTAGATTTTCAGCTGATTTTTCTGCAAATCTTTCAAGTTTAACTAATTGGTCCTTTTTGAGTTCAAATATATCAGAAAATCCATCAATTAGTTTTGCTTCTAGTAACTGGTCTACAATTTTTTCTCCTAAACCATCTATATCCATTGCCTTTCTTGAGCAGAAATGCATTACACCTTGTTTCTTTTGTGCCTTACAATTTAAGCCATTCAAACATCTTAAAACTGCTTCATCTTGATCTTTTGATAATGTGGATTCACATACAGGACAATTTTTTGGCATTTCAAACTTCTTAACTAAATTACTTCTATTTTCTTTAATCACCCTAACTACTTCTGGGATAACGTCTCCTGCACGTCTCACTACCACATGATCACCGATATAAATATCTTTTTTCCTTAATTCATCTTCATTATGAAGAGTTGCATTTGTTACCTGTACTCCTGCAACTATAACTGGTTTTAATCTAGCTACTGGAGTAATTGAGCCGGTGCGGCCTACTTGAACTGATATGTCTAAAACAACTGTTTTAGCCTCTTCAGCTGGAAATTTATGAGCAGTTGCCCATCTTGGAGCTTTTGAAATAAATCCTAATTCATCTTGATGATTTAACGAATTTACTTTGTACACCACTCCATCAATATCAAATGGTAAGTTACTTCTAGTTTTTGTTATTTCATCATAATAGTTTTGAAGCCCTTTTATAGAACTAGTTACAACAGCTAAACGGGAAGTTGGAATTTTAAAATCTCTTAATAATTTTAACCCTGCAGAATGAGAATCTAATTGGTGCTGATCATCAAATAAAAAAATACTATATGCAAAAAAGCTCAATGGTCTTTTTGCTGTTATTTTTGGATCAATTTGTCTTAAACTTCCAGCTGCTGCATTTCTTGGATTTGCAAATAATTTTTCACTTACTTTAGCCTGTTTTTTATTTAATAAATTAAAGTCTCTAATAAGCATTACAACCTCACCTCTTACTTCAATTCTTTTTGGAATATTTTTACCCTCTAGCTTTAAAGGAATAGATTTAATAGTTTTAAGATTGTGAGTAATATCTTCACCAACAATACCATCACCTCTTGTAGCACCTAATAAAAATTTACCTTCTTTGTAAATTAAAGAAACAGCTAACCCATCAAATTTAGGCTCAGCTGAATACTCTATATTTTTAATGCCAATTTCATCACATAATCTTTTATTAAAAGCTATTAATTCATCATCAGTGAACACATTATTTAATGAAAGCATAGGTTTTAGATGCTTTACTTGTTTGAAGGCCTCACTCGTTTCTGCTCCTACTCTCTGAGTTGGTGATTCTGAAGTAATTAGTTCAGGATATTGACTTTCAATATTAACAAGTTGTTTATACAATTCATCAAACTTAGAGTCAGAAATATCTGGATCATCTTCTACATAATACCTATAAGAGTGATCTTGTATTTGATTAATAAGAATATCTAATTCTTTTTTTGCTTTTAATTTAGAATCCATATTATGAAAATAACTTTTTAGCAGAATCACTACCGGGCATAATTTTTTTCTTAATCATTTTATCCTCGATAGTTTTTAAGGAATGATAAATCTTACTTATTTGGTCATCATTAAGCTCATTGCTATCTGCATCAACTAATATACCATTTAGTTTTTGTTTGCATAAATCGATTAATTTAATCATTTCATTAAACGAGTATGTGATATTTTTGGTATTTGGAACATCCATTTTAAACAAAATTCCCTGTAAAAAAGTCTCAGGATTAATATCCAGTTTTTTTCCAGATAAAGATAATAATTCACATATATTATTTGTTTCAGATGTAGTATTCTCCAATTCATGAATATCATCTTTATTAGTTTTTATTTTTGGATTTTCAAAAAAATCTAATAAGGCTCCTGACTGAAAAGATGAGTCAGATTTAGGTATAACCTTTAAAAATAATGACTGATCAACTTCATTTTTAAATTTTCTTAAGTCATCTGATTCTTCAGTTATATCTTGATTGGCTAGCCAAAGAAGTGAGCCATCTACTGCAACTTTTACATCCTCAACTAAAGATTTAAATTTTTTAATCTCTTCTTCTGTTATATTAGATGATCTTGAAATTAATAACAGAACAATTAAGATCTGATCAAATTTAATTATTTCGTCTAAAGCTTTTCCAGTCATCCAAATTTCATTTCCATCTCGAACATAAATACTTACATTTGGAATTTTAAATAGCTCTTCAATAAATAAATTTTTGGTACCTTCTTGTACATTCTTTGTATTAATTGAAGCAACTGTTTCAATTTCTCTGTATATACCATCAGGTAAATTTTCTCTAATTAAATATTCTGAGGAGTTACTTTCTGAATTAAGATCTTGAAATGTTCTTTCTCTTTCAAAGATTGGTGTTGCTTGATTGAACAAGGGATCATTTTCGTCAGTAATTTCTATTTTTTTTGCTGATTTTGATGTTTTTTTGGTTTTGTTATGCTTCCTTAGTTGAATCCAATTATGAAGAAGCATAATCAGAATTACAAACAAACCAAGACATAGAAGGGTTAATTGAACATCACTCATACCCTATATTTTAGTTTGTTACTTCCATTTTTTCAACATCTTGTAGGTTAACTTCAACAATTCTAGATACCCCTTTTTCCACTGATGTAACGCCAATAAGTTGGTCTGACATTTCCATAGTTTGTTTTTGATGTGTTACTAGTATTATTTGCGTAGCTTCTGACATATTTTGAACAAGAGAGCAGAAATTACCCACATTTTCATCATCCAAAGGAGCATCTACTTCATCCATAAAACAAAATGGGGCTGGATTAAGCTTAAACAAAGCAAAAACTAAAGCAATTGCGGTTAATGTTTTTTGACCCCCTGAAAGTTGAGAAATAGTAGAGTTTTTTATACCTGGTGGTTGTGCAACAATATGAAAACCAGAATCTAATATCTCCTCACCTAATAACTCTAATTTTGCTCTTCCTCCACTAAATAATTTTTTAAAGTAAAAAATAAAATTTTCATTAACCGCATCATAGGTATTTGATAATTTTTCTCTAGTTTCTATATCTATTTTACGGATGGCTTGCTCAAGAGTATTGGAAGCTTCGATAAGATCATCCATCTGTTTTTGTAAGTAAACTTCTCTTTTTTCAATAGCTGTGAGTTCTTCAATTGCGGCAAGATTAACGGGTCCCATTCTTTCTATTTTAGCTTTAATTTTTTGACATTTTTCTTCGATATCTTCTATTTTATCGTCCTCATTAAGTTTAGCTAATAGATCATCTTCATTGATTGAGGCTTTTTCTAATTCGGTACAACATTGTTCAAAATTAACTTTGATTTCACGTTCTTCTATTTTTAATTCTTGAAGGCTTGATTGAAGAGGTGTAAGAGACTGTTGTTTTTCCAATCGAGAAGTTTCGATTATTTTTAAATGATCTTCTTTGGATGTTAATGTCTCTCTTATTACAGTTAAATCTTCTTCAGCTTTTTCTTTTTCTTTAATCTTTAATTTTAAATCAGCTTCAAAATTTTCGACGCTATTATCTTTTAACTGAGCAATACTTCCTTCAATTATCTTTTCTAAATCACTCTTTTCACTAATAAGGCTCTGTATTTTTTCTGTTAGGTCGTTATTCTTATTCGAATTCAATTTAATATTAAATTGAATTTCTTGTTTTAATTTATCAGATTCAAACATCTTGTTCTTCTGCTCATTAAATAATTGTTGAGATAAATTTACCTCTTCGTCAATTAAATTTAAATCTATGTTACTTTTTGAACTATATGATTGTTCTAACGTTTGAGCCTCATCTTGAACTGCACTCAATTTCTCAGCACTTAAAATTTGATGATTTTCTTCGTTGAGCTTTGCTTCCTTTTCAATTTTACTTAATTGATCAATACTTGTTTGATATTCTTTCTTGATAGACACTTCGTTTTTTGTTAATTCATCTAACTGTTTTTTCCTTGCTAAAAGATTAATGTTTTCCCCGTTCTTTGATCTTATAACTTGATAAGTTTTGCCATAAATATCTCCATTCTTAAGAATAAGGATTTCTCCATAATTCATTTTATTCCGATCAGTAAGAATTTCTTTTTTATTGGATAGATAAACATTACTCAGCCATTCATTAACTGCTCCACTAATATGACTTTCGTTACATTTAATTACTGTCATAGCTGAAATCAATTGATCATTGAGTTTAAATTTATCTTCTAATTTGTTTTTATTAATTAGAGTTATTGTTTTTGATGGTCGATTTTCTAAAAATGTATTTGATAATTGCTCAGACTCAAAGGCATGAATATGACCCTCAAGAAAGATTCCAAAAGCATTATCCCATCCATCTTTTATTGTAATTTGATCAAGAATTGGTTGCTGGTTTGTGACACCAGCTTTTTTTAGCCATGATTGAATATCATCTGATTTTGTATCACTTTCGATAAAATCATTAAGTGAGCTAATTCTGACTTCTGTTTCACTTAGTTTTTTAAAATTAATATCTCTTTTATTTCTTGCTGATTCTATTTTAGCTAATGATTCTTCACGAAGTTTTTTTAAATTAGCGTCAATATCTTCTCTTGTCTTAGCGATTTTAGCTGATGATTCTTCACGTACTTTTTGAAAATTACTCTCTCTCTCACTTCTGGCCTTTTGAATCTTGGTTGTTGCAGTGTTATATTTTTCTTCTAAATCAGTATATTTATTTTTTTCATCTTGATTTGTTTTTTCATGAATTTCCAATTTTTCTGATGCAGCATTAATTATATTTTTATTCTTTTCAATTTCCTTATTTAAATTAGTCTCCAACAATAGAAGGTTTGCTATTTTTTCCTTACTATCTTTCTGAGCTTGTGTGAGTCTTTCAATATTATTTTTTATATTTGCTAAAGAATTTTCTGTATTAGAAACTTGAGCATTGATATCATAAAATTTAGATTGGAAAAGATTAATTTCATCTGCTGTTTTTGTGTAATCTTGTCGGGCAGTCTCTACTTTTAATTCTATTTCTCTTAAGTTTGCTGTAAATTGATCAAGCTCTAAGGTTTGCTCTTCTATTTTCTTTTTGATATTTTCCCAGGATTCATTAACAACTCTTTTTTTAAGGGCCCATACTTGAGCTTGATTAAATTTTAGACTTTCTTGTTGTTTATGATAGCGATTTGCAGCTTCCGCTTGAGATTTAAGCTTAGCAGATTGTTGTTTTATTTCTTGAACTAAGTCTTGAACTCTTGATAAATTTTCTTTCGTATCTCTAAGTCTAAATTCAGTTTCTTTTCTTCTTTCTTTGTACTTACTAACACCTGCAGCTTCTTCTAAAAAACCCCTAAGCTCTTCTGGTTTGGCTTCCACTAACTGTGTAACTTTATTTTGCCCAATAATTGCATAACCTCTACTACCTAGTCCAGTGCCTAGGAATAAATCTGCAACATCTTTACGTCTTACAACTGTATTGTTAATTAAATAATTAGAGCCTTTATCTTTCTCTATTACTCTTTTAACTGAAATTTCTGAGTATTTTGACCACTCTTCTGGAGCTCTATTTTCACTATTATCAAAAATGAGTTCGACATTGGCTCTACTAACCGCTTGCCTGGTGTCAGTACCATAAAAAATTACATCGTCCATTGAGTCACTTCTAAGCTCTTTTGCTGATGATGATCCCATTACCCACTTGACTGCTTCGACAATATTTGATTTGCCACATCCATTAGGCCCAACAATTGAACCTAGCTTTTCATCTAATTGGATTGTTGTTGGATCAACAAAGGACTTAAAGCCAGCTAGTTTTATTTGTCTTAATTTCAAATTTAACTTTCTTTATTTTATATAGAGATGTTACTGCACAAAGCAGTATAATGTTCTTTTTTTAAAATTTTATTACTATGAAATCACAATCTTTAGGGTCCAAACCTACGGCACAACCAACAAAGAATCTCGAAACGTTTGAAAATCCAAACACAAAAAAAGATTTTCATATTCATATGCAAATTCCAGAATTCACATGTCTTTGCCCCAAAACTGGTCAACCAGATTTTGCAACTCTCTATCTTGATTATATCCCCGATAAACGATGTGTGGAACTAAAAAGTTTAAAACTTTATATATGGTCATTTAGGAATGAAGGTTGTTTTCATGAAGCCGTTACTAATCAAATACTTAACGATTTAGTCAAAGCCACAAAGCCAAGATTTATGCGCCTCACAGCTAAATTCTTCGTTAGAGGTGGGATCTTTACTAATGTCACTGTAGAGCACAAGAAAAAAGGTTGGAAAGCAGAATCTTATGTAGATTTGAATCAATTTCCAACACAAACAAACTATAGAGATTAAATCAAATTTGGGGGTATAGCTCAGCTGGGAGAGCATCTGGATGGCATTCAGAGGGTCAGCGGTTCGATCCCGCTTACCTCCACCAATTTATAGTCCAAATAGGTCCTAGACGGTCCGATTATCACTCCCCTATTACCCTAACCTATATTATGTATTCCAATATACCCTATAGGGGTATATAATGGATACCATTAATGGAGAAATAGATTATGAAAAATTGTCACCAACATCCAGATTATGCAAAACATTTACCAAGAATTAATAAGGTCATTGGCCAGCTCAATGGAATAAAAAAAATGATTGATGAGAGAAGATATTGCCCAGAGATTATTACACAGTTAAAAGCGGTAAGTTCAGCATGCCAATCAATTGAAGCATTATTATTAGAAAAACATTTGGAATCTTGTGTATTAGAAGCTTTTCATTCAAATGACAATAAAGATCAAGCTAAAAAAATACAAGAACTAACAAAGCTTTATAAAAAATAATGTTTTCTAAAATTTTTATAATTTTATTAATGTTCATTAACCCTCAACTTATAGCTGCTCCTATGAGTTATAAAGGGTCAATTACAACAATGGGTGAAGCTTCTAAGCATTTCAGTAAAGTGGAATCAAACTATGCCTTAACCGGAAAAGATTCGATAGGAATCAAAGCTTTTAAGCTAAAAGGTGATGGTTACGATGTCTATGGAGAGGGATTATTCTATTTAAAGCGCCTCATGCGAGTTAATGAAATTGAATCTCAAACGAATTTATGGTTATTTACAGAATCTGGACAGGTAAGTGTTAAAAAAAATAGCCGTAATAATGATCATTTTTATCTGAGCCCTAAGATTCAGTTTGATTATGAAACAAGAAGAATTTATGCAATGACATCTCATCAAATCTTACGTGTGCAGCATGATAATTTTGATACTACAAAAGCAAAAGCAGGTTTTTCATTCCACAAGACAGAATACAACGAAACGCAGCCCTGGTTCATTTTAGAGTTAATTCATACTAATAGTATGAGTAAAAAATTAGAGATCATCCCAACCATTCGTTTAATAAATAAGGCACTTTATCTGGAAGCAGGCGTTTCAACAGATGGTAATCCAAAGCTACATTTAATGCATACATTTTAGGAGTTAATTTATGAAAAAAATACTGTTAATACTTTTATTTACGCTTCACTCTGTTGCTATGGCTCAAACACAAAAGATTGAAGTAATGGGTATGGTATGTGCTTTTTGTGCTCAAGGTATTGAAAAAAGTCTTAAGTCTTTAGATCAAGTTAATGATGTTTACGTTAATCTTGATAATTATTTTGTTATTGTTGATTCGAATAGCAATAACGGAGTTCAAGATGAAATATTAACAAAGATCATTGTTGACGCAGGCTATGACGTCAAAAGCATACAAGTCATTAATGATTCAGTAGCTTTAATACGTGCAAAATATGAAAATAAATGATGTATTAGATGGATTAAATTCTAGCAAAAAAATAGCTTTTTTATCACTATTTACAAGTACTGGTACAGTATTATGCTGTGCTTTACCTGCTTTTTTAGTCGCAATTGGTGCAGGAGCCGCTTTAAGCTCATTTATTTCTGTATTTCCTGAAGTAGTGTGGATCTCAAAATATAAAAATTATATTTTTTTTGTCGCAACGATATTTATTTTAGCGGCTGGTTTTTTTCAATATAAAATCAGACAACTACCATGTCCCGCTGAAAAAGAATTGGCGAGACATTGCACAAGGATTAGACGCATATCTGAAATCATTTATTTGTTTGCCATTGTTTTACTTTTTATAGGTTATCTATTTGCTTACCTTATCCCCTATTTAATTAAATAGTTTTCCATCAATTATTAAATTAAGTATAACCTAATACATACCTTATAAATATAGGCTTTAAGTAAGTAGCACAGTGGAGCTTACCTCCATCAATTTTTTGTCCAAATAGGTCCTAGACTGTCCGATTACTACTCCCCTCTTCTTCAAATCCCATTTAAGTAGTAGTGATATTTCATTAATTTAAAAAAGTGTTTGCTTATTTATTTATATCTATGTATACTCCAATTTTACTAAAAAAAAAGGGATTAATTAAAGTTTTGTGCCTAAAAATAAATTATTTAATTAAAGCTATAAAGTTTTTCCTGATATTTCCTTATTGTAGGAAATATCATCTCCCTGAAAACCCAGAGGCCCCTCTCTCCTCTGGGCTTTCTTAAAAATTTAAAAAGATACCTATGAAAGTAATTAAAATTACAAAAAAATATAAATTTGAAGATCTACCTAAAGATATACAAGAAAAAATTGCTTTAATTAAGTTGACTTCAAACCGCTGTTATATAAAAGGGAAAGGGATGAGAGATGGTGAATTCTATATAATTTGTGAAAATTCTTCAGATGATATGTATTTATCTTATCTTGCAGATAGCTACGAAACAAAAAAGAAAAATAGAATGACATTAAGTGAAGCAGCAAAAGAACTTGGTGTATCAATAATGACATTAAGAAATTGGAATGATGAAGGAAAAATTAATTTTTGTTACCAACAAGATTCTGCTCTTCCTTTTATTGATAAAGAGGACATAGATAAACAAAAAAAAGAAATGTCTAGGTTTATTAGTAACGAAGGTAAATTAGAATTTCTTAAGGAAAATAAAAAAACTTCTTTAAATGCAGTTATTATTGGGCCACAAAATGATGGTTGGTTTATGGGTCTTGAAAATTCTGGTTTTCACGTAATTGATGATCGGTATGATGAGGACTCCCAAATTGATTCTGATGTAGTTTGTTCAAGCCTTCAACATCTTAAAGGGTTTAGTGGTATCGCAGAAAATCATCCTAAAATATTTTGTATTGAAACTCTTAGTAGAATTACTAGTAAAGCCCTAGAACGATTTTTCGAGGGCTATGATAATTTTGTAAAAGACTATCAAATAAGCACAACAATATTAAAAGCTGAATTTTATGATGTACCTCAAAAAAGGCATAAAAGCTTTATTTTAGGGATAAGAAAAGATCTAAAAATGAGTGATTGGCCACCCTCACCTAATAATTATATTATTCCATTAAAGACAGCTTTACAAAACGCTGCTAAGTCAGATGGTGAAAAATATACAAGACAAAAAGAAAGGATATTAAAAAAAGTTAAGCCTGGAAAAAACTGGAAGACATTACCAATAGAAGATCAAATCTTATATATGGGTAATTTACACCCTACTAAAACCAAGCGAGTAACAAGAGGAGGTATGTCAAGTATAGCAAGACGACTATCATGGGATGAACTGTGTCCCTTGTTACCTAAACAAATTGACAATAAATTAATAGATAGATGTCATCCAGAAGAAACAAGACCTTTATCAATATCAGAGTATTTACTAATTCAATCATTTCCAGATAATTACGATGGACTTTTATCAAGCTCTTACAAACAATCATACCGAAATATAGCTTCTTCAATTCCAGTGAACCTTGCTTTTCATATCGGAAAATCTCTTATAAAAATTTTGGAGAATAACAAATGAAAACAGTTAAATTTACAGGTATAAAAGAATCTCGTCCTTTTCCTCATCAATCAAGGAAAGGAGAATGGCTATTGCCAATAAAGCAAATTGATGGGTATTCTTATATTTTTTATTTAGGTCATAGTTATAACAAAACTATGTCTCTGGAATACATTAGAGATTTTGAGGCTTGGAGTCATGAAGACTTAGGTTTAGAAGTTAAAGATGATTTAATATTTAAAATAATTCGCTTGCGAATCTATCCATATAATCAGAGCTTTATTGCCCCCCCAGACCAAATATTAACTAGTGAAGTATATCTTTTCATACCACCTTTTGTTAGTGAAGAGTGGAGAGAGCTTGTAAATATAGATGGATACCGAGTAACGCAATCATGGTGGGTAATAGTTGTTAAAGAACAAGTTTTAAATACTCTTAGAGGAAAACCAATTAAAGAAGAATTAGAAAGCGATATTTTAAAAGAATCAGATGCGCTAATTAAACGTTTAAGAAATAAAAATAAGTAATTTAATATCAACTAAATA
Organism: Nitrosomonadales bacterium; assembly: GCA_028344855.1. Lineage (GTDB taxonomy): Bacteria > Pseudomonadota > Gammaproteobacteria > Burkholderiales > Methylophilaceae > BACL14. Next base: position 40,879 of record JAOMCC010000001.1, read on the forward strand.
AGGATAACTTCAATGAATAATGAAAAATTAAGCGAAGCAGAATGCAAAAAAAATATTATTAACCTAAAAGATAAAAATCATGAGTTAAATAAAGATCTTAAAAAATTACATAAAGAAATTGAGGACAATCAATTGAGAATAAGATCTATGGAATTATTTTTAGATGCTTTTAAAATTACAAAAAATATATAACTTGGAGAAATTTTATGCAGAATTTTATTTGTCATACAGTTCAATATTCTAGACCGATTCTAATTAAAGCTAAAAACGAATTGGATGCTAGGAAAATTATGCTCAATAGAAAAAAAATATCAATAGAGCATACAGAAATTACAATTAGAAATAAAAATCAACACTGGTTTAAATCTTGGTTAGAAGATAACTTTTAATAATTACCAATAATAAATTAAATGAAATAAAACTCTTTAAAGGAAAAGCTATGAAAAAATTAATAGGTACAATTGGTGTAGATGCTGGTATTTGTTGGGTAGGTGATCCAAGCTATATTCTGCCTGATGATGCAACTGAAAGACCTGGCTTATGGAAAAAATTAATCTCTCTCATAAGCAATAAATCTTTCGCATCTATAGGTTATAAAGCTGGAGCAGAAGGTATTAATGTTGGTGTATGTGTTTCTTCAGGCTATGGTGATGGGGTTTATCCAGTATATGCAGATATTAAAGACGATATCGTCCATTCAATTAAAGTTGTTTTTGTAGAAGAATAGTTTTTTGGAAAAGTCAGATATTATGAGAGTGAAGTTAGTCTAACTTAAAAAGGTAATGTTAAATGAATGAAAATTTATGTGCGTTAAATGCTGTAATAAATTTTATTGAAAATGATGAAAGCAATGAAGTCAATCAATCTTCTCCTCAATCAACAAACAAAATTAATATGGAAGGAGATGATTTTGAGGAATATATAAAAAGACTTTTTGTACCGGAAGCAGAGAAACAGGAGCCATTAGATAAAGAAAAAAATGAAAAAATCAAAGAAGCAAATACCAAGTTATATGAAAAATATTTTTCTTTCTTAGGAGAAAAAAATCATCCGCCTGATTTAATTGTAAAAGAAGGTGACGCTATTGAGGTAAAAAAGATACAAGGAACAACTACTACGACATCATCATTAGAACTCAATTCATCGCCCCCAAGAGCAAAGTTATTTAACAATGATTCTAAGATTTCAGCTACAGGGCGAGGAAGCGACGGAGGTGATTGGGCAGAAAAAGATAACCTCTACATCCTTGGTTGTAAAATAAAAAATCAAAAAAAATTAAATTATATTTGGTTTTTTTATGGAGATTGTCATGCAGAAAATAATAGTTATCAACCACTTAATGATGAATTAAGTAAGGAGATAGGAAAGATACTGAATGCCAACCCCAAAGGTGAAGTTGACGAAGATGGAAATGAATTAGGAAGACTCAATAAAATCGATAGCTATAATGCAACAAATCTCAGGGTTAGAGGTGTATACATGCTCACTAACCCATTTATTATGTTTTATGAATATTTCAAAAATGATCAAATTAACTACACACATCTTAATAATGTTAAAAAAGGAATTAATTGCCAACATTTTTCGAATGACGATAAAAAAGAAGTTTCTTTTTTAAATACCGAAATAAATAATAAAGATACCAGTCAAACCAAAATAAAAAGTTTGCTCACAAAAAGAAAAAAACTAGCTGAATCTTATATGTCAGGATTACATTTTTTATGTAGAAAAGAAAAATACGATAGTTTTCCACATAAAACCAGAGAAAAATTTGAAGCATTAATAGGGGAAAAGCAATATTCTGGCTTAACAAAAAATAATATTAAAATAATGGATCCCGATAATATTGATAAGTTGATAGACGCTGTTTACATTACCTATAAAAAAAGTTGAGGATTTTAAGATAAGCATCACTTTTTTTTAATCCAACAAGCTATAATTAATCTAATAATGAAACTAAAAATTGCTTCCTTTTTTTCTGGTGCTGGCGGTCTCGATCTTGGCTTCGAAAAAGCTGGATTTAATATTGTTTATGCTAATGAATATGACAAAACCATATGGGAAACCTACGAAAAAAACTTTCCAAAAACAAAATTAGATAGAAGAAGTATTACTGCTATCGAAGGCGAAGATGTACCTGATTGTGACGGAATTATTGGTGGACCTCCCTGCCAGAGCTGGAGTGAGGCAGGAGCTATGAGAGGCATTGAAGATTATCGTGGTCAGCTATTCTTTGATTTTATTCGCATCCTCAAACACAAAAAGCCTTATTTCTTTCTAGCTGAGAATGTTGCTGGTATGCTTGCACAAAGAAATATGGAGGCAGTTCAAAACATTCAACAAAAGTTTAAAAAAATCGGCTATCAACTAACTTATAAACTTCTTAATGCAAGTGACTATGGCGTACCACAGGATAGAAAAAGAGTAATTTTTGTTGGTTATAGAGATGACTTAGGTATCGAATATAATCACCCTGAAGACTTCACAAAATTACCTGAGGATAAATCTACCCTTAAGGATGCCATCTTCGATATTAAAGACTCTGCATTACCAGCGATAGGTAAAAACGATACCAATGGGAGCAATTGTATTATCCCTAATCATGAGTATATGACAGGAGATTTTTCTACTATATACATGTCGAGAAATAGAGTTAGATCATGGAACGAACCTTCTTTTACTATCCAGGCAGGCGGAAGACATGCCCCAATTCATCCTAATGCACCTAAGATGATTAAGATTAAAAAAAATAAACAAATATTTGTTAAAGACCAAAAAAAGTTATATAGAAGAATGTCGGTTAGAGATTGCGCAAGAGTTCAGGGATTTCCAGACAATCATATTTTTTACTACAATAAGATATCTGATGGTTACAAGATGATAGGCAATGCTGTACCAGTAGAATTTGCTTACATTTTAGCAAGTAAGATTATGCAGGATTTTTCTAAGGTATTAAAAAAACAAAAAAAAGACCGGAGAAATAAAGCTCCTGAAAGAATATAACTATTCTCATGAAAAAATTATCTCTTGAAAAATATAATATTTTAAAATCAAAATATGGACTTCATGCAAGTTGGGCAATATGGGCAGATGAAACAGATAGACCAAAAAGTAATATGGGTGATTTAAGTATTTTTAATGACAATTTAATTTTTCTTAATAAACCTTAAGGTCATTCGATCTGATTCTCCAATTGATATAATATTTGCTTTATCATCATCTGCCACACCTCTTAAGTTAGGTAACAAATTCCAAACGCCCTTTGGATGATCAGCAGTATCTTTCGGATTTGCATTGATTTCAGATTTGGCATCAAGTATAAATCCAGCACCTTTAGCCATCTGAATAACATAATCCTCAGTCATATAGCCACTTTTAATCTGCTTTTCTAATGGCGTCCCTACCTTTGCTCTATGTTCTACAAGACCAAGGATTCCACCTGGCTTAAGTGCTTTTGCAAAACCAGCAAACATCGCTTCAGCTGATCCCGCTTTAGCCCAATTATGGACGTTTCTAAATGTAAGAACCATATCAACAGGACCATTTGGAGCAAATTCAGGTTGTTTTGGATTAAAATGAACCCAACGAAGTTGGTCGTAAATATCAGGATTCTTTTCCATTTTTTCTTTAAATGTCTTCTCTACTTTAACAAAGTAAGGGTTTATTTTTTCATGTAATTTTAAGGAGGTATAGTAGTACTGTCCTTTATTGCGTATCAGGGGTGCTAAAATCTCTGCGTACCAACCATATCCTGGCATAATTTCAACAATAGACTGTTCTGGATTGAGGCCAAAAAAGAGTAATGTTTCTTTTGGATGACGATATTTGTCACGCTTGATATAAGAAGGCGTTCTATGTTCAGCTTCTAAAGCTATATCAATATGATGACTAGCATCTGGGTTACCACAACCTAGTAATATTGTTAAAAAGAATAAAATAAAGAAATGTTTGTAAAATTTATTATTTATCATGTTTATGTAAATTTTAATATTGATTTGAAGGTTAAAGTAAAACAACAAAGTATAAGTAAAGAAACATATTAATTGATTATTAATCAAAAACAAGACTTTTTTATTAAGTTTAATAATCTATCTTTAAGCATTATAATTTTAACTTTAATATTTAAATATTTCTATTAAATGAAGATATCCAAAATTCTCAGTCATTGGTTTTATATATCATTTATATTATTTTATTCTGGAACCATTTTCCCCAATGAATTAATCCAATACAAGGGTGCAGTTGTAACTTCCAATGCCCTAGCCACTAAAGCAGGAGAAAAAATTTTAGCGGAAGGTGGTAATGCTTACGATGCAGCTACAACAATCAGCGCAATGCTTTCTGTTGTAGAACCTTTTGCATCAGGTCTTGGAGGTGGAGCATTCTGGTTAATTTATGACGCTAAAAGTAAAAAATATAAAATGTTAGACGCTAGAGAAACTGCCCCACTTCAATCTCATAAAAATATGTATCTAGATGAAAATGAGAAAATTATAAAAAATAGTTCTACACTTGGACCATTATCTGCAGGAATACCCGGTATCCCTGCAGTATTAAGTTACGTCAATGATACATACGGTTCAAAAAAATTAAGCACACTTTTAACCCCTGCCTATAAAGCAGCAATCAATGGATTTCCTGTAAATGAAAGGTATGTAAAAGGAGCAAATTATAAAAAGAAATGGCTGAAGAAATATAAAGAAACAGAAGTAATTTTTTTAGATAAAGGTGAAGTCCCAAAAAAAGGATGGATTCTAAAACAAACTGATTTAGCAAAGACGATTAAAAAAATAATGAAAGATGGTCACAAAAGTTTTTATACAGGAAGTTTTGCTAAAAAAATGGTTGAGTCTGTTCGAAATAATGGTGGTATTTGGAGCGAAGAAGATTTAAATAGATATAAAGTTCTTGAACGAGAAACAGTACGATCAACCTATAAAGGAATTTCAATTATTGCCCCAGGACTTCCCTCCTCGGGTGGTTTAGTTTTATCTAATGCGCTTAATATATTAGCAGGATATGAATTGGACGAATTTAGTCCTACTACCCAAAAACATTTAATTATTGAGGCTCTAAGACGAGCCTATTATGAAAGAGCAATAAAAATGGGAGACCCAGATTTCATGGATGAGTCTCTCGAATTTCTTTTAACCCCAAGTTTTGCAGCAAAACAAAGAGAGAGTATTAATATTAATTATGCAACAGATAATCAAACTCTTGAATTCGCTAACCCACCATATCAAGGGCAAGGAAATGATACAACTCATTTTGCGGTAATCGATAAATTTGGTAATCGTGTAGCAGTTACTCAATCAATCAACTTTTGGTTTGGCTCATCTTTTGTTCCAAAAGGGACTGGCATTCTGCTGAATAACGAAATGGACGACTTTTCTATCAAGCCTGGAACCGAGAATAGCTATGGATTGATTGGCTATGATGCTAATGCAGTAGAACCCGGAAAAAGAATGTTATCTAGTATGACTCCAACTTTCCTAGAGTCAGATAGAGGCTTCGTGATTTTAGGAACACCTGGAGGCTCAAGGATTATAAGTATGATTTTACTTGCAACATTGGAATGGATAGATGGAGGGGACGCAAAATCTATGGTCTCTCTGCCAAGATTTCATCATCAATATCATCCAGATTATGTGCTTTATGAGGAAGAAGCATTTATGCCGAACGAGATTAATGAATTGGAAAGTATGGGACATATATTTAAAAAATCTAAAAGGCAGTTTGGTAATATGCAGATAATTATGTGGGATCATGAAAATAATAAAATTGAAATTGCCTCTGACCCAAGAGGCAAAGAAAAAAGTCGTGAAGAAGTATATTGATTTTAAATATTCTTATAGTTATTTATACACGACAACATAGAAGCTTATTGAACAACCGTGCTTACCTCTCAAATTTATAGTCCAAATAGGTCGAAGGTCTATGTTCTTGTTCCTTTTAGTGCAAAGAATAACCCACCTACCCATAAAAGGACATGAAAATGGTCGTACAATAATACATATGTAAGTGATTCAGGTTGGCTTATCCAAATAACTCCAGTTACAATACATCCAATAACAAACCCACTAAATCTTGTGATTAAGTCACCAATCCAAATCCATTTAGTAAACATAATTAGACCGCCCACCAGTAATCCTATTCCAGCACCAAGTTCTCCGTATGCTACAAACCACCAAACAATATATGGTAGTCCAAATGCATCTGCAGTTTCTGGTGTAACTGGCATCTTTGATAACCCTTGTTGCATAAACACAATTATAAGTGGGATTCTTAACAACCAATGTGATAGACGACGGAAGACTGGAATCTTCATTGTTAGTTCTTTTAATTTCATATTGCCCTTCTTTATTATTTAATTACTTATACCTTAGATGATATTTTGCTTGGGATTATACAACAGACAAGAGTCAATCAGATTAAATAGTTTTCCACCAATTATTAAATTAAAAGTATCTAAAATTCTTACTATATTTTAGGTTTTACAAGCAACCAAAATCCATGAGCATCTTTAAGTTGAGTTACTTGAATAACCTCAAAATGCTTTACAAACTTTTCTAACCACCATGAAGTTGATTCTTGGATTAAATGTGCATTTCTTCCATCTGGTAATATTTTTTGAGCAGGTGCTCGATTAATTGTGCAGACACAATGTTTTGTTGTAATGCTTGATAGATCAGCTATTACATTATCAATAAAATCTGGTTCTATATGTTCTAAAACATCAACACAACATATAAGGTCTGCTTTTTTCGGTTCCCCATATTCTGGAAATACTGGATCATATGGAAAATAATATTTTGGTAAATTATTTAGCTCCTTAAGAGCCTCTGCCAATCTTTTTTTACCTGCGCCATAATCGCATAATGACTTAGCTTGGTAAAAGGTAAGAATGTCAGAAACAATTGGTGCAAAATGAATTGATGCAGTACCATAATCTGGATTAAGGTGTAACTCTTCTTGCATTTTTTTGTATTCTTCGCTAATCGTTTTCATATTTTCTCTTTAAATATAGTTAGATACTAAAGCTTGATTTTGCTTCCTGTGCTTTTAAATGTTTATTTTTTGCTGCTGTTTCTTGATTCAAAGTCTCCTCTGTTATGTATAAATTATATTGCAATGTCCAACGATCTGTATTTTCCATCTCTAGTTTTTCAACGCCATGAAATGAGTTATTTGTTTTTATAAAACAGAGGGCAGAATTAGGTACAAAAGGCATGGTCGTAACTTTATGAAAGTCTTCATGAGGGTAATGCACATGAGGTAATTCTTTATTCAGCTTATTTGGATCTTTTGGCAGATAAATTGAAGTGCCAGTTTCTTTTTGTTTCTGATCTTTTGGCAGATAAAATAATATAGATATTACTTTGCTTGGTTTATCAGTATGAGGACCTAATGCATAATGTTTTTTATCATTGAAGAGCCTTACTTCATCATAAAATGAAACATTTTCTAAATATTGAAAACGCATATCAAGAAACTTTTTAAACTTAACTTGAAGAAGTTTACTAAAATCGCCTTTAGTAAACATTTCTCCAAATACATGTAAAAATTCTTGCTTATCTTTTTTGACTTTACTCATTTCATCTTTTTTTGTAAGATTTATAACGAATCTATCTTTGTAGGCCGATAAACCATAGTTATCAGTATCAATGTTTGCCAAAGATGTCATATCTTTTTTATCAAGAAGATTTTCTTGAATCTTAGAGTAAAAATCAGTAGGGAAAATATTCTCAATATAAAGATGTGGGAAAGGAAAATTTAAGATGGGGGTATTTGCAATTTTATAAGCAAGGTGTAACTCAGCCTCTAAAAACATATTTACTAATTCCTATAAAAGGGTCTTTTTTTCTCGCGGCCTTACCTGCCTATAAATGAGAAAACTTAAGTTTTGTAAAAATTCTACTGATCCATATGCTCTGGAAAATCCGAGCCTCTTAAAATTATAACTGATTTATTGAGATTTCATATGTAGTTCATATAAAATATTACCTTCTAAAAAGTATCTAAAATTCTAAACCAACCGATAATGTACCAGTATAAAGATCAATATCCCGATAATTTAACCCCAATTTATCTTTTGGTCCTTCGATACTAAAATGAGTAAACTTTCCGCCAACATATACCTGTTCGTTAAAATAATACCGAGCACCTATCATACCTGAGTATGTAAATTCGTTTCCATCATCAGTGTTGTCGAAATCTGACAAACCAAGTCCAACCCCAATAAATGGTTTAAAATTATTTTTAAAATCAAAATCATAATAAGCGTTGAGCATGTAAAGTTTGACGTTCTTTTCAAAATTTAAACCAAATGCCCTATAATCTGCTGGAGTTATACCTACGCCCTCAGGAAGGAGAAGCATACCTTGACTAATTGCTCCAGAGAGAGACGATGTTTCATAATCAATGTTAATACTAGATTTGGTATAAGAAAAACCAAGTCTTAGATTGCTATTATCAAAAAGATTATAAAGTCCAAATTCAAATCCAGGACTGGTATCCGATTTATGCTTAAAATCTATACGGGTATCTAAATAATCGATTCCACTTACATTACCTGCGAGGGTATCTGTTGAAACATCATCCGGATCAATATAATTAATCTGACCTTCAAAATATGGTCTAATTTCGGCAAACACTAAGTTTGTAGAAAATATACCTACTATAAAGATAATTAGTATTTTCATAGTATAACTATACTTCATATTATTGAAATAAGTAATTGATTATAAGTATTTATTTAATAAGTTTTATTTTTATAATTATAAATGCATTGATTTACTTTGAAATTTTAATCTTTACTGGTAATCCAATGCATACTACATTTATACTTACATACCATCATTTCTTGGTTATTTAGTTTTTCACATTTTATTTGAGCAGTATCTATTCCAGTATAAGGTTCACAGAGTTTGATCATTTTATCTATTGGGTAATCTTGAGTTAAGGGGTTGTAAAATAATCGTCCTTGATAGGCATTTTTAATATTTGGCTCATAAAAATCTGAGTCACTATTATTAATTTCACTTTCAGCCCAACAAAAACTTGGGATAGAAAACATTAATAATATTAAAAGCATATATCTATTTCGCATGAAATTTACTCCCATAATTTATGTTAAAAAAAACCCTCATCACGAATGACAAGGGTTTTTAATGTATATCTGCATAGCTATAAAGCTAAGCAAGTATTTTATAACTACTGAGCTGAAACCTTATAGATTTCACCTTCGTCAGTAGTAGCATAAAGAGCATTATCAGGACCCATTTCTAGACCACGAAATCTCTTAGATACACCAACTGGCATATGTATAACACTTTTCACTGATAAACCATCTTCAGCTAAATCTGTTATGTCAATGCGCATACCGCCTGGTGTGCCACCAAAACCAATACCCATAATACCTGTAGCTAAACGACCTTCATAGATACCCCAGTTGCTACCTTTTAAGAAAGCAGCAGAACCAGTACCTTGTGAATAACCATTATTTTGCCAAGCAGGTGGCATTAAGTCTTTAAAACGAGTATCACTCATTGGAGTGTATGCTGCACGAACAGCTGGAGTCATACCTTCCATTTGATTTGGCTCATAACCACAATATTGATCTGGGCAAGCACCACGGCCAGCTATTTTTTCTGCTGGATCCCAACCACCGTTACCACCACTAACTAATTTTGTGATTTCATCATTGTGCCAAGGTCCATGTTCAGCAGTAAATAGTGCACCATCACTAGGACGGAATGAAAGACCTTGAACATTTCGGTGACCGTATGTGTAAATACGTTTGTCGCCTTTAACCTTGTTTTTTGGATGACCTTTACCATTACCATCAATTCTTAATACTACACTGCATAGTAATGTGTTGTCTTGACCACATATACCTCTATGACGGTCTCCTGTACCAACATATAAATAGCCATCAGGACCAAAGGCCATTCTTCCACCATTGTGAGCACCTGGACCACCAAATGGTTGATTTGATTCGAATGGTTTGTACTGAATATCTTTAACGATGTCAGTTCTTCCAGAAACTTTCGCTAGATCTTTACTTACTTTAAACTTCATAACAATGTTTCCGTCGCATTTTTCAAAGTTAGTTTTGCAACCAGAACCATGATATTTGTTAGAAGTAGAATATAGATAAAGTGTACGGTTCTTGTTAAAGTTTGGATCTAAAGTTACACCTAACATACCAGCTTGACCACTACAAAACAGGTCTTTACCAGCACTTTTATAGCCTTTAGAATCTTTCATACCATACAGCGCGTTTGTTTTCCCTGATGCTGTCTTTACTGAAAGACCTTTACATTTTTCAGTGTAAAACATAGAACCATCAGCAGTAAATGCCATATCCCAAGGGTTTTCTAAACCCGACATGACCACCATTGAACCAATTTTTGGAACATTCATTCCTTTCGATGCGTGCTTATCAGCATAGGCTGATGTTGCGAATAGCAACATAGCAGAAACTATGACTGTAATAAACAAGCTTAACTTACTTGATACTTTCATGAGAACTTCTCCTAGTTATTGTTAACGTTATATTTCGCATCTTTTAAATACGCTGATATATTTGCAATTTCTTCATCAGTTAAAGGTTTTGCCATCATAATCATTAACCCTGAATTAGGTCCAATTTTAGTTCCAGCTCTATAAGTTTCTAACTTATCGGTTATATATTGAACTTCTTTTCCAGATATTTTAGGATAACTAGCAGCACCCTTTCCTGCAGGACCATGACAATTAATGCATGTTTTCTTATATCTTATTTTCCCGGCTTCTGCATCAGCTGCTAGAACCTGAAATGTTGAAAGAACAAAAATAATGCTGATAGTACTTAAAAAAAATTTAATTGTAGTGCACCTAACAAGTTTATAAAAAATACACTTCAGTATAACAATAAATTCGTCATTATCAATAGTGTGCTAATTAAATTTAAATAATAGGAAATTCTCCCTATTGTAGCTAAAGAATATTATTGTTAGTCTAATGCTTCCCAAGAAAGAAAAAATTTTAGATGACTGAAATAAGCAACAAAAATCCACATAGCTTAACAACATTATTTTTTACAGAAATGTGGGAGCGTTTTAGTTATTATGGAATGAGAGCTTTACTTGTTTTATATCTGGTTAATTCATTGAATTATTCTAATGCTGAAGCACTTCACATATATGCAATTTATACTGGATTAGTATATTTAACTCCAATCCTTGGTGGCTATCTCGCTGATAGATATCTAGGTACTCAAAAAACAATTTTTATTGGTGGTATTACTATGATGTTAGGACATTTCTTAATGGCATTTCCTAATCTTTTATATTTAGCTATGGGTTTGTTGATAATAGGTAATGGTTATTTTAAACCTAATATAAGTACTTTATTAGGGAAACTATATAAAACCAATGACACAAGAAGAGATAGTGGATTTAGTATTTTTTATATAGGAATAAATTTGGGTGCTTTTTTAGCACCATTAATAGTTGGTTATGTGGGTGAAACAATTAATTGGCATTATGGTTTTGCTATTGCAGGTATTGGAATGCTTGCTGGTTTAATGCAATTTTATTTTGGTCAAAATAAAATTATTGAAGAAGATACTTCTAAAAAAACCAAAAAATTAGATTCTGGCGACTGGAGAATAATATTATTTTTTTCATTGATTAACGTACCACTAATTTTATTGATTTTTAAAATAAATAGCTTTATCAGCTTATATATTTATGAAATTCTATTTATATCCTTAATGTATTTATTGATTTTATTTCTAAAGAAAAAAAATAAAATAAATCTAATGAATAATGATATAAAAAAAGTGATCTATATTGGTATTCTGTCTTTATTTGTCATCTTTTTTTGGATTGGCTTTGAGCAAGCTGGTGGTTCTTTAACACTTTATGCCAGTAATTCAGTGGATAGAAATTTATTGGGGTTTATTATTCCGGCATCTTTCTTTCAATCGATAAACCCCTTAATAATAATTATACTTGGTCCTCTAATCGCAAATTTTTGGTTAAGAATAGATAATAGTAAATATAAAATTAATACTTCTCAAAAAATGGGTCTAGGACTTATTCTTCTCTCGTGTGGTTTCTTTCTTATCACCTATGGAAACAACACAAGCGTTTCGTCAATCAGTCTATGGTGGCTTGTAGGGGTGTATTTTTTGCATACACTGGGAGAGCTTTGCCTATCCCCTATTGGCTTATCAATGGTTACTAAAGTTTCGCCTAAAAAAATTGCTTCATTAATGATGGGTTTTTGGTTTTTATCCTCAGCTATTGCAAACTATTCAGCTGGAAAATTACCAATAATCTTACAATTAAATAATATAGATTTATTTACATTCTTAACTATTATGTCATTTATGGCAGGAATCTTATTGATTACAATCGCACCATTTATGGAAAAATTAATTAAAAATTAAATAATGAGTAAATATAATTTCGATAAAATAATAGATCGACAAAAAACAAATTCAATGAAATGGGATCGTTATGCTCCATCTGTAATTCCATTATGGGTTGCAGATATGGATTTTGAATCCCCTCCCTGCGTTATTGAAGCTATGAACAATCGAGTGAATCATGGAATTTATGGCTATCCATCAGAACCAAAATATTTTAAAAAAAATATAGTTAGTTATGTTAAAAAACACTACGATTGGGAAATTGAAGAGAATTGGGTGGTAATTATTCCAAGTGTTGTATCTGCTTTATATTCAATTGCAATTAATTGTACTAAAAATTCCTCTCATATCATTACTCCAAGACCAGTTTACCATCACCTTAGATTAGCGGCAGAGCAGTCTAGAAGAAATTTTGATGAAGCTGAGCTTGTAACTATAGAAAATCGTCAAGTCTTATCTCTCAAAAGTTTAAATAAAGTAGTTAAAAATAAGACAGAGCTTTTGTATTTTTGTAACCCACATAATCCGGGAGGTACTGTTTACAGAAAAAATGAATTAGATAACATTATTGATTTCTGTAGTGAGCATGAGCTCTTTATTTGTTCAGATGAAATTCATGCTGGAATGGTTTTAGATAATAAAAAACATATCCCCATTGCGAGCATCTCTGAGATAGCAGCTAATCGAACAATAACTCTAATGTCACTTAATAAAACATTCAATTTTCCTGGGGCTGGACTCGGATGGATGATCTGCAAAAATGAAGAACTAAGAAAAAGAGCTTCTCATGGGCTTGGTTCAATTATCCCAAATGCTGAAATTTTTGGTTATATAGCGACCGCTACAGCTATGCAAAATGGTAATGAATGGAGATTAGCTTTACTGGAGTATCTTAAAAAAAATAGACAATTATTAATCGAAAATATTAATCAAATTCCTGGCTTAAGCCTTTATGATATGGAAGCAAGTTATCTTGGCTGGATTTCATGTGAGAAATTATCATCAAAAGATTCCTTTCAACTATTTTTAGACAATGGAGTTGCTCTTCAACCAGGCTATATGTTTAATCAATCAAATCATGTCCGCATCAATATAGCGACTCCTCATTCTATTCTTTCAGAAGCATTAAATAGAATGAAAGATGCAATTCAATTGATTTAATTAATCTCCAATAAATCCTCCACTTTGGTGTTGCCATAATTGATAATATAAGCCTTTTTTCTTGATAAGCGACTTATGATTTCCCTCTTCTATGATTTTTCCATTATCCATTACAATTAATCTATCCATTGCAGCAATAGTCGATAATCTATGTGCAATTGCAATTACTGTCTTACCTTTCATAAGGATATCTAAGCTTTCTTGAATAATAATTTCTACTTCTGAGTCTAGTGAACTTGTAGCCTCATCTAGAAGTAAGATAGGTGCATTTTTAAGAATTACTCTTGCAATTGCAATTCTTTGTTTTTGGCCCCCAGATAGCTTAACTCCTCTCTCACCAACTAATGATTTATATCCCACATTGTCATATTGATCTTTCAAATCTAATATAAATTTATGCGCTTGAGCTTTTTTAGCGGCTAGAACAATTTCTGCGTTAGATGAACTTGGCTTACCGTAAGCAATATTTTCTTCAATAGAGCGATGAAGAAGTGATGTGTCCTGAGTTACCATTGCAATGCTTGATCTCAAACTATCTTGAGTGATTGAATTGATATTTTTATTATCAATTAAAATTTCACCTTTATCTAAATCATAAAATCTGAGTAAAAGATTAATTAATGATGATTTCCCAGCTCCAGATCTTCCGACAATACCAACTTTTTCTCCATTCTGGATATGGAGATTAAAATTGTTAAAGAAGCTTGGATTATTTTGATATGAAAAATAAATATTTTTAAATATGATCTGTGCATTTTTAACATTTAATTTTGAAGCATTTGGCTTATCATTGACCACTTGTTTTTTAGAAAGCATATTGAGGCCATCTTGAGCAATACCAATTTGCTCATACAAAGAAGTCATTTCCCACATGACCCAATGTGATATCCCATTTAATCTTAACGACATAGCAGATGCTGCAGCCACAACTCCAATAGCAATTTCATTATTTGACCAAAGGAAAAGAGCCGTTCCAGTTGTAGATAAAATTAAAAACATACTTAAAAAATGATTAATAATTTGAATTACTGACACCTTACGCATTTGAAGTTTGACAGTGAGTAAGAATTCTTCCATTGCATTTTTTGCATATTTAGATTCTCTTCCAGCATGCGAAAAAAGCTTAACAGTATTAATATTGGTATATGCATCAGTTATTCGACCTGTCATAAGTGATCGAGCATCAGCTTGATTTTTTGAAAGCCTTGCAAGTTTAGGAATAAAATAAAATAAAGTTAAAATGTAAAGCGTGAGCCATATGAGGAATGGAAAATATAACAAAGTATTTAAATTCCCAACCAAAAGGATCATGGTAGTTATATAAACTACTACATAGACTAAGATATCAGATAAAATAAACCACATATCTCTTAAAGCAACAGCAGTTTGCATTACTTTTGCAGCGATACGTCCAGAGAACTCATTATTGTAAAAATTAATACTTTGATTTAATAGTAATCTATGAAAATTCCACCTCATTCTCATTGGAAACGATCCTGCAAGAGCCTGATGCTTTATCATAGTTTGTATGGCAACAAAAATTGTACTTCCGATTAATATAGCTGCTATAAGAAATAAAAAGTCCAAATTATTATTAAAAAATTGACTAGGTTCACTCTCAACCATTAGATCAATTAACTTTCCCAGAACAGCGTAAAGAATTGCCTCAAAACTTGCAATCGATGCCGTTAAAACAGACATAAGAACTATATATAATTTAATATCTTTTATACATAACCATGCAAAATTAAATAAAGATTTAGGTGGTGTTTGTATTAGACTCTTTGGAAAAGGACTGATTAATTTTTCAAACCATTGCAACATTTAAATTGAGTACTCCTAAAAAGATAAATATTTACTTAATTAAAAATTATTATTAGAGATAATATTAATTGAAGAACAAAAATGCAAACAGAAAGAAAATGAAGAAAAGTAAATATTTTTTTTGCATTCTTAACGCCCTTTAATTCTAAATCTCTATATCTATTAACTTTAGGAGTAATAATAAATTGATTTATAAGAAATCCGAAAAATATAATTATTGACAAACTTTGATCAAATAAATTTGATTCTTGGAAGCTGAAAAAAATTAGTAAGCCAGATAATATAAGACCAAAATTAAATAACCTTGGAAAAAACATCCTTAAAAAATTTTTGGTGTCATCAGGTGTCAAAATTTTAAAAACAACTGGCGACACTAGAATCATGAAAGAAATCATGGCTCCAAATAATGCTGCTGCAAGAAAATTTACCATCTAATTTTGTCAGTCCGCCACAAATTTTAATACAGCACTATTAATACAATAGCGCATGCCGCTTGGTGGAGGGCCATCATTGAACACATGACCTAAATGAATCCCTGAGCTTGCGCTTAAAACTTCTATTCTATTTCCATCTTCTTTAAAAACTAGCGATCCAGGTATAGGATCAAAAAAACTTGGCCAACCAGTCCCGCTTGTAAATTTTGTGTCACTTCTAAATAGCTTTTCCCCTGTGAGCGGATCAACATAATATCCTGGTTCTTTATTATCTAATAAGGAACCACTAAATGCTGGCTCCGTTCCGCTTTCAAAGGCTATTCTTTTTTGCTCAGGGCTAAGAGTTTGTAAGCCAAACCAGCGCCAAAATTCTTGCTTGTTGCCATCATAACCAGTATATCTTGCAGTTTCTTTTCCATCTTCGAACATTACGATAGTGGGTGTCGCCCACACTGCTTCTGTTAAGCTCCATCCAGTTGGTGCCTCAAAATTATAGGTTTTATTTATTTTATAATTTGATTTCCAATTATCTGTAACATCTTTATTAAATGCCTTACATGAACCACAAGTCACTGACTCATAAACTATAAGCTGCTTTTTAGCTAGTTTAGTTCCGTCTAAAGTTTTTTTAGTAGTATCCAATTTAAGATATTCAGCCTGTGATGTTGATAAAAAAAATGTAATAAGAAAAAAAAATATAAAGTATTTAGCAAGTTTAAACAATGTTGGTAAAGTTATCATAAATTTCCTAATTTAATTTTGAATTTGGTAATAAATCATGAATTTCTAAGAGAGCAATTTTCTAACAAAGTTCTAAAATTTTTAAAATTAATAATAACTTATACATAATTAGTGCAAAAATTAATAGGATACAAATATAAAAAGTATTATAATTCCGCTGAACTATATCGTAAAATATTTATCGAAAACATCAGGGAAAACTTAGAATTGGTATTAAGATGGATAAAATAGACGTAATCATCATTGGTGCTGGAATAGCTGGGATAACTACAGCCTATTACTTACAAAAAAACTTTCCTAACATTACATATAAAATAATGGAGTCAAGGAGCGATCTTGGTGGTACTTGGGATCAAATGAAGTTTCCTGGTGTTCGTGCAGACAATGATATGTATACCTATGGATTTAGTTTTAATCCTTGGCAAGGGTCAATAATAGGCAAAGGTCAGGAGATTAAAAGATATATAAATGACACTGCAGAAAAATTTAATATTAAAGAACACATATTATTAGATACGCAGGTTACAGCATTATTTTGGAAGAATAATCAATGGACAACAAAAACTAATCATAAAAATTTTACTAGCCAATATGTGATTTGCTCTACTGGATCACGTGATCGTAAAAATCCTCATTTACCAAAATTTAAAAACGAAAACAAATACCAAGGAAAAATTGTACATACCCAAGCTTGGGGAAATACAGACTATAAAGATAAAAATGTAACTATTATTGGAAGCGGATGCACTGCTATAACTATGGCACCATCCATAATAAAAGAAGCAAAAACGGTAACATTAGTTCAGCGGAGTCCTGCATGGATAATAAATATTGATAGCCAAGAAAAATCATCTCGAAGTTATAAAACATTTGAAGTCTTAAAAGATTATATATTTAGTAGGTTTTTTAAAAAGTCGCTTAGAAAGAAAATAATAGCTACCGATCCTTATTATGATGAAACTACCACCCCCTCATATGATTACTGGGACCAGCGCCCTGCTTCTAGTTTAGATCAAGATTATTTTAGAGCTGTTGAATCAAACAAAGTATCAATAGAACGCCAAGGAATTAGTAACTGGGAAACAACTGGCGTTAAATTACAAAATGGAAAAGTTATCCATAGCGATATTACAGTCATGGCGACAGGTGGTAATGCACAATTACTAGGTGGTATTGATATTTTTGTTGACGATAAAAAAGTAAATATCAATGGTACTAGTTGGTACAGGGGAATGATGTTTAGTGGAATACCAAATCTTTTTGCTCATGCTGGGTATATTAATTTTAGTTGGACTGCTAGATGTGAAATAGTTAGTCGGCGTATTTGCAAAACAATCGACTACATGCAGAAAAAGCAATTAACAAGCTGCACCCCAAAATATTTAGGTGAAAAATCAAAGCCATCAATACAGGCAAATTATGTATTACGAGCAATGGACCAGTTTCCTAATAGGACTTATAAATTTTATCAAAATTACTTAGTAGAATATTTAATTTTTAAATGGACAAAAATTAACGACGGAGCGGTAGATTTTAAATAATTAAAGGGATACACCTATGAAACTCGAATCAATAGCACTTCATCATGGATACGAATCAGAAAAAAACGACCAAAAAGCAGCGTCAACCCCAATTTATCAAACTTCTGGATTTACCATTGATGATACACAGCATGGTGCAGATTTATTTGATCTTAAGGTCGAAGGGAATATTTATACAAGAATAGGAAATCCTACTAACGATGTTCTTGAAAAAAGAGTGGCTGAAATGGAAGGTGGTATTGCTGCATTATCTCTTGCCTCTGGGATGGCTGCAATTACCTATGCAATCCAGACTATTACAAGAGCAGGTGATAATATTGTGAGTACCAATCAGTTATATGGAGGAACATATAACTGTTTTACTCATAGCTTCCCTAAACAAGGCATTAATGTGAAAATGGTTGATGGGGCTGATTTTAAAGGGATTGATGAAGCAATTGATGAAAAAACCAAGGCTTTGTATTGTGAGTCAATTGGTAATCCTTTAGGAAATATTATTGACCTAGAGAAGTTTGCAGCTATTGCTCATAAACATGGTATTCCTTTGATTGTAGATAATACTGTAGCCACACCTTATTTATGTAGACCTATTGATTTTGGTGCAGATATTGTTATTCATTCCCTTACAAAATATATAGATGGCCACGGAGCAACGATTGGTGGAATTATTGTTGACTCTGGAAAATTTGATTGGGCAAAAGAACCTAAAAAATATCCTATGCTGAATGAACCAGACCCCTCTTACCATGGAGTTGTATATACCAAAACATTTGGACCTGCTGCTTTTATTGGCTGTTGTCGTGTCGTTCCTTTGAGAGAAACAGGAGCATGTTTGTCTCCAAATAACGCCTATATAATAATGCTTGGGCTTGAATCATTAGGGGTAAGGATGGAGCGACATTGTGAAAATGCACTTGCGTTAGCAAAATATCTAGAAAACCACGATCGTGTGGAATGGGTAAATTATGCTGCTCTACCAAATGATAAATATAATGATGTGTGTAAAAAAATTACGAATGGTCAAGCATCGGGTATTATAAGTTTTGGCATCAAAGGTGGAAAAAATGCAGGAGCTAAATTTATAGATGCGCTTCAAATGATTTTGAGAGTGCTTAGTATGGGAGATGCTAAATCACTTGCTTGTCACCCAGCATCAACTTTACATAGACAATTAACTTCAGAACAAAAAGCCTTAGCAGGTGTAAGTGAAGATCTGGTAAGAATTTCAGTTGGTATTGAGCATATTGATGACATTATTCAGGATGTTGAGCAAGCCATTGATGCTTCAAAATAATTAAAATTTAAATTACTGTTTATTTTTCTCTTCCTCAAATGCTATTTGACAATGTTTAAGTTTGTTAAAACGATACTTTGCAAATTGCTTATAAAGATATTTTGCAAGTTGATAAATAATAGGAAGAGAAATAATAAGATTTAAATATTTAAAATAAGGTAATTTCTTCCAAATAACGATGAACGCATCCACTCCTATATAAAAATTACCTTCGCTATCTTTTACATGAAGATATAAAAGTGCATCCACTAATTTAATATTTGCAAGCTTTAAATCTAATTTTGAAGATGAAATCCCCAGCCAATTTAATGAGTTTTTTGGGGCAATTTTTTTATAAAAATTAATTTCTTTAGAACAAATTTTACATCTATCATCATAAAAGACAGAAAGCATAAATTTTAACTCCTTGTTTTATATATATTTTTTAGTCTTTTGTTTTATAAAATTATTAGCTTTATTAAAAATAATTTTTTTTCTCCCAGGATCCATTCTATTGAGTGAATTACATATAATCGAAAGTCTAGGGTTTTTCTTAAAAAATGATTCGTTATCAGATATAAAGCTCCAATAAAGACCATCTAATACTTCACACCACTCCCCTTTTTTATAATTACTCATTTTTAAAATATAATTTGATCCACAAGAATAAGGTTTGGTAGCAAATAATCCTCCATCAGCGAAAGTTCCCATTCCATAAACGTTAGGTGTCATTACCCAATCTGCTGAATCAACAAACATCTCCATAAACCATTTATAAATTTGAGCAGGGTGAATTCTAGATAGATTCATTATATTTGCAACAATCATTAACCTTGGAATATGATGAGTATATCCATAGTTAACACAATCCTTGATAGTATCATCAAGAGGAATAATGCCTGTTGTGCCTTCATACCAATCTTTTGTCAAATCTCTATCATGATTCCAAAAATTTCCATTTGATTCATCTTGGCCGTTTAGATTATAAATTCCCCTAATAAACTCTCTCCAACCTATAACCTGTCTAATAAATCCCTCAAGAGAATTTAAAGAAAATTGTTTTCTTTGATGATAAATAAAAGTTTTTTTTATAATCTCTTGAGGAGTTATTAAACCCATATTCAAAACAGGACTTATAGCACTATGAAATAAAAAATTATTATTTAAATCTATAGCATCCTCATATTTACCAAAATTTTCAAGTTTATTTTCTAAAAAATCATCAAGCAATTCCAGTGCTTGTTCTCTATTGAAAGGTACCCAATGATTTTTTGTAGTTCCTGGATGATCTTTAAATTTTAAATTAACTATTTTTTCTAAATCATCTAAATAAATAGAAGATCTATTTTTTGGTTTTTCTGGAAGATTTATATCTTTTGGTAATTTTTTTCTATTATCAGCATCAAATGACCATTTACCTCCAATCGGCTTACCTTTTTCATCTAACAATATTTGTAAATCTTTTCTCATCATTTGATAAAAAAAAGCCATTCTAAGAGTTTTATTATTATTTGAAAATTTCAAAAATTTATCTCTTGAACAAAAAAACATCGGAGAAGGTATTATCGAAAATTTAATAGAATTTGTAACTAGAAGATTTTTTATTTTTTTTTCAAATAAATAATCTTCTATTTCGAAGAAAAAAACCTCATCAATCTTTTCTTGTTTTAATACTTTTAATAACTTTAATTCGTATGGCTTAATAAATTCATTGTCTTCGATTGAATTATAAAATACTTTAAATCCTTTTTTTATTAATTCATCTCGGTATTCCCTCATAGCAACTAAAAAATTCAAAATTTTTAATTTATGATTTTTAGGTTCAGAACATAAGTCCTTATCTTCTGCCATAAATATAAATATTGATCCTTGTTTTTCAATTTCACTAATAGGAAATAATTGATTACCTAATATTATTTGAAGTTTTTTCATAATTAATGCCAAAAATCTTGATACGTAGAATTTGGATCATAAGTCTTTTTTTGTTTTTCAATATTAAAATACCTTCCTCCACGAGGATCTGCTCCAAATCCTGAAATATATAACCAATTTCCTAGATTACTATAGATATCATAATCAATGAGTTGGGATTCAAACCATGCAGCACCAGCCCTCCAGTCACAAGCTAAATCATTTACAAGATAGCTTGCAACTATTTGTCGCATTCTATTTGATAGAAACCCAGTTTGTTTGAGTTCATTCATACCTGCATTAATAAAATTATTTTGAGTTTTTCCTTCTGTCCATAATTTAAACTTATTATCATCATGATTTATATTTTTTTGTGATGAATTAAGATCAGTAATATAAAAAATCTTTTCTCTATTTTTGATCATAGAAAATCTAAAATAATCACGCCAGAGTAATTCAAAAAATATCCAATAGGTACTTTCATTTTTTATTACTTTATCTTCATATTTTTTTAGATAGAAAAATATCTGCCTTGCTGAAATGTAACCCATAGCTAGCCAAGGCGAAAACTTTGTTGAAAAATTTTGACCCATTAATTGATTTCTAGTTTCTTTATAAATTTTGGGTTTATCTGTCTCAAAATAATCAATTAAATATGATACGCCTGATTTTTCTCCTCCTCTAAATTCTTGATTAGAAATCGGGAAAGAACTTTTTTTGTAATTTGTAGAATTAACTTTTAATATAATAGATTGATTATCTGTAATAGAGTTAATATTAAATATTTCTTTTGTGATTTTTTTTGGCTTATTAGGCTTAATCCCTTTAATCTCTATTAACTTTCTAAAGTTAGAAAAAACATCAGGTAGTTCTTCTAGAGAAAAAGGTAGTTGTTCTTGAATATATAGTGATGATTGCCAAATTTGATTTACGTTAATATTCATATCTTTAAGTACTTTTACTTTTTTAAGCTCATCAACTGCTAAAATGGATTCACAAAAAATACTATTTATTTGGTATTTTTTGACCAGCATATTTAAAATATTGACAGAATCCTCTATGTATTCATTCAAAGAATGTCCAAATTTATTTAATTCTTTTTTTAAATCCTGAAGACCTTGAGATAAAAATAGCTTTCGGTGTTCTGACATCTTCTTAAAACCCCAAGAGCAATTTTTTTCATTCTCGATATCATGAACATAAACAAATAAAATTTCATCGGACTCTTGTAATGCTATATTTAGTGACAGATTATCATTCAATCTAAGATCATTTCTAAACCAATATATAGATTTCATTTTATTCTCGAATCATTCTAGAATGTAAATACTAGTAAAGACTCTTAATTTGATTTCTAGTTCAGTTAAGAAAAATAATTCTAGACAAATTTATGATGGTTTTTAATTTATAAAGTCTGGCCGAATAAGTTCACATTTACCTTTGAAGTGATAAGGTCTTTCCCAGCCTCTTATAATTTCAATTTCACCTGTATTTCTATTTATATGAAATGAAAATCCAATTGAACCATCAGTATCCATCTCTTTCATAGTGACGGTATCTTTATCGACATTTAAAAAATGATTACCATGCATTCGATGAACCAAGGTATTACTTTTAATATTAATCATTTCAACAGCTGGTTCTTTCCCACATTTTAAATTCTCACAATAAATATCAGAATTACCTTTACAAATTAAATTTACGCTAAGAGCTTCAGCAAAAATCAAATTAGAAATAAATAAAAGAAGTAGAATTCTTTTCATTAAATTAAATAATACGTTTAGGTTAATATCCAAATCTTAACTTAGCTAAAGTATAATATCTAGATAAATAAAGAAGGCTGTTAGAATAAAATAGATGAAAAAACAGGCTTACAAAAAAATTGGGTTTTGGATTGGATTAGTATTATTTTTTCTTATTTTAGTTAGCCCTGCTCCTCAAACAATTTCTATAGAGGCTTGGCATGTTGCAGCAGTTGCTCTTTTAATGGCTGCATGGTGGGGTACAGAAGCAATTCCATTGCCTGTAACAGCTCTTTTACCATTAGCATTATTTCCATTACTTCAAATTACAGATTTTAAAACTGCCGCTACTTCTTATGCAAACCCAAATATTTTTTTATTTATGGGGGGCTTTATATTAGCTCTAGCAATTCAATCTTCAGGGCTTCATAAAAGACTAGCATTAACTGTTATTGGAGTAATAAGTAATTCGGCAGCTAATTTAGTTGGTGCATTTATGGGAATTTCCTTTTTTATAAGTATGTGGGTAATGAATACATCTACCACATTAATGCTTTTACCTATTTGTTTAGCTATTTGTTCTAATATCAAAGAAAGTCTTCAAGTAATATCTAAAAAAGAATTTAATAATTTTGAAATATCTCTACTCCTAGGTACTGCATATGCTGCATCAATTGGAGGAATGTCAAGTTTAGTTGGAACTGCTCCCAATATTGTTTTTGCTGGATTTATGCAAGAAAATTTTTCTATTGAAATTTCATTTCTTAGCTGGATGAAAGTAGCATTACCAATAGGATTAATTATGGTTATAAGTGCATTTGTAATTTTAACTAAATTTATTTATCCATTGAATTTTACATTTAATAAAACTGCCAGAAAAAAAATTAATTTAACTTTAAACAAATTGGGACCTATAAGTAAAGATGAAAAAAAAGTATTTTTAGTTTTTATTATTACAGCTTTATTATGGGTAACACGAACATATCTTATTGAATATAAAATTTTTACAGGCCTCACAGATGCTGGAATAGCAATAATTGCAGCAATTAGCTTATTTATTATTCCATCACAAAATAAAAAAACTGAGTTACTAGTTTGGAATGAAGCAAAAAAATTACCTTGGGGGCTACTTATTCTTTTTGGTGGTGGGCTATCACTTGCAAAAGCAATTAATAGCTCAGGTTTAGGTCAATGGTTAGGTGAAGCATTTATTTTAGCAATTAATTTTAAACCATGGGTTTTAGTTCTGTTGATTGTGACTTTTATTATATTCTTAACTGAACTTACTTCTAACACAGCTACTACATCTACTTTTTTACCAATTGTAGCTTCTATTGCTGTTGCATTATCAGTATCACCTTCAAGTATAGCCATACCCTTAGTATTAGCATCAAGTCTAGCTTTTATGCTTCCTGTAGCTACGCCCCCAAATGCAATTGTTTATGGCTCAGGTAAATTAACTATTAAAAATATGATAAAAGCTGGATTTATTTTAAATTTAATCGGAATAATAATTATTTCATTAGCTTTTAATTTTATTTTTAAAAGTTGATCAGATTATTGTTTTTGGAGGCAGATCATCCTGGTAACGTTCATAAATTTCTTGATATCCATTCTCAATATCTTGAGTAAATTTTTTTGTATTAAATAGATCTAAGGTTTTTTTATCAACTAAAGATTTCTTCATTTTTTTTAATTTTTCTGGATTATTTGCAAGAGTAACAGCTAAATTCTCATAATCTTTAATATTATGAGTAATAAGTGAATTTAATTTAACAGCATTTAACAAACTTGCACCCCCTCTTGAAGCATAATGTTCTCCACTGAGCGTTACAATAGGTAAACCAGCCCATAGAACATCACATGCAGTTGAATGTCCATTAAAGGGGTAAGTATCTAAAAATAAATCCATCAAATTAAGACGTTCAAGAAAATGAGAATAATTTAATTTTTCACCAAAAATTAATCTTGTAGGATTAATATTTCGATTTAAAGCTTCTTTCTTCAAATTATTTTGAGTTACTTCATCGTTTGCATTTAAAAAGAGAACACTTTGATTAACTTTCTTAAGAACTCTCATCCAAGTATCAAAGATTAATGGGGTAAATTTATAATTATTGTTAATGCAACAAAAAATAAAACAATTTGTTGGAAGATTAAAATCTTTTCTAGTGAAAGTATTTTTAATAGAAGTTTTTTTTGAATCGGTTGGATAAGCTAAATCTAAATATAAAACCTTCTCAGTGTAGAACTTATGAGCTTGTTTTGGAATTAAAACTGAATCTGCAATAATATAATCATAACAATCAGCTCCAGACGTTCCGGGGAATCCTAAATAATTTATTTGAATAGGCGCAGCTCTCATAAAAAAGATATCAGATTTATTTTGTCCTGTATGAACTGCAAGATCTATAACAATATCAATTTCCATATCTCTCGATAATTTAACAATGTCCTTGGAATTTAGATTTTCTAAATTAATAAATTTTGTAAATGCATTTTTTAATCTATTTTTAATTTTGTCATCTGGCCAGTCTATTAATGAAAAGCCATAAATATCAAATCTACTTTTATCATGTGATTCAATGATCTCAACTAAGAGGTTTGATACAGGATGTACATAAAAATCTGGAGAAAAGTAAGCGATACGAATTTTTTTATGTTTTTGATATTTTTTAATTTTTTCAAAGGTACTTTTGAATGTACAATTTTTTGAAGCATGTTTGATGGCTATTTTTTTTTGTAGTAGTGGATTGTTATAAAAAATTAAAGATGCATATGGACCAATGGAAGCATCATCTTGATTAGTCATTTTCTCAGCAAACAATATATCTTGTTCGAAATATTCCCAGTTGCAAATATTTTGTCTAATTTTTATTCCTAAATAAACTGCCTCTAGGTGATTAGGATCCAATTTAATTACACGTTCACAATAATCTAGTGAAAAATCATAGTATTTTTTATTTCTATAAATCTTCGCTAATTCAAATAAGCTTGGAATATAATCAGGATCTATTTTAATTATTTCTTTAAAATTATTTAAAGCTTCTGTTTCATTTTTATTAAGTAATAATGCTAGACCTCTATTATGTTTTGCTATCAAAAAATTTTGATTTATTTTAATTGCTTTATCATAATTTAATATTGCTTTTTTAAAATTTTTAAGCTCTGCATTAACTAAGCCTATATTATTTAATGTTTCAGAAGAATTTGGTTTGAGTTTTAACGCATTATCGAAGCTTTCCAAAGCTTTTTCTAAGAGTTTAATTTCAAAAAATAAAATACCTCTTACAAAATAAAGCTCGTAATCAGGTTTAATTTTAATGGCTTGATTATAACTATCGATTGCTTCTTCATATCGTAAAAGCTCTCTTAGAACATTACCTAAGTTAAAATGAGCTTCTGAACTATTTGGATTTATTTTTATTGCTTTCGAAATAAAATTAACAGATCTTTCAAAATCCTTATTCGCTTTGGCAATTAACCCTAAAAGGTGTAAGCAATTAAAATCATTTGGGTTAGATTCTAAAATAGTTTCATATATGTTTTGTGCTTCCTTTAAATTTCCTTTTTTATGAAAATTAACAGCTTTTTGAAATTGTTCTTTAAAACTCATAACTTTATGAAATAATTAATCCAATTAAAATTAAAAAAACTAATACCCAAGCAATCCTGTCCGTATATTTATTAAGGATAGAATCTATTTTTTCTCCAAACAATTTAACTAAAAAAGCTACCAGATAAAACCTTCCGCCTCTACCAACAATTGACCCAATCACAAATGGAATAAAAGCCATATTTAATACTCCAGCTGCTATTGTAAAAATTTTATAAGGTATTGGAGAAAAGCCAGCAATAAGTATTGCCCAAAAGCCCCATTTATTGAACCAATAAACTGAATTTTCATAGGCTATTATGTAGCCAAAATCAATTAAGATCAGTTCAATATAATCAAATGAAAATTTTCCGATTAAATAACCTAAAATGCCCCCAATAACCGAACCAATTGTTGTTATAAGGGCAAATCTCCAAACTCTATTTGGCTTTGCTATACACATAGGAGCTAACATTACATCTGGAGGGATCGGAAAAAACGATGATTCAGCTAAGCTTAGAATAAAAAGATAATAAGTTGCTTTTGCATGACCAGCCATGCGGACAGTATCACTATAGAGTTTATTAAGTATTTTCATAAAATGTAATCAAGTTAACTAAAGATTTTACTTATTTCCCCTAATTAGAAAATATAAGCCAATCAATAATAGGAAAATTTGTTCGCTCATGAATAATTTTGGAGTTATTAACCAGTCACGATGGGCAAGCCCTAAAGCAAAAAACATAATTATTACAATATTTAAAGCACCAAATCGAGTAATTAGACTGCCTAAATAATTTTTATTGAATCCACCAATTATCAAAAGCACCCCAGCACTTAGTTCAGCTATTGCAACAAAAGAAGCTAAAGCTTCAGAGAACCCAAAGTAATCGATAAGTTTTTGTGGGGGCAAAGGAAACTTACCATATCCATGAAAGAAAAAAGAGATACCAAGACCAAATCTCAATAACCACTGCGTTAGATAGATAAACTTATCAAAGAATTCATTAATTTTTATATCCAGACTTTTCACATTAAATCCTAGTTTTTAGTTATTAAAAAACTATTTATACAACAGTATTATTTTAATATCCAACTTTTTTTTTAAAATTCTATAATCTATAGTAAAATACCGCTCTTCTAGTACGACCCCATCGTCTAGAGGCCTAGGACACCTGGTTTTCATCCAGGCAACAGGGGTTCGACTCCCCTTGGGGTCGCCAATTAATAATTTATGAAACTTTATGCAAATTTAATTGCCGACTAACTAGTTTAATTTAAATTTTAAATTTATCTATGATAACCGCACTTATTAAATTTTCAGAAAAAGGATTTTTACCAGATTTTTTAATAAGGTTTGGTATTCAATCACTACTTAAAAAAAGACTCAAATCTTTGATAAATGAAAAAGATTTAATAAATTTATCAAACAAGAAGAAATTCATTAAAGACATGAATGCGTCACCAATTGCCCTTGTTCCAGAATTAGCAAACTCTCAGCATTATGAAATATCCTCTGAATTTTATAATCTATGTTTAGGTTCTCATAAAAAATATAGTTCTTGCTTCTGGGATAAAACAACTAAAAATCTTCAAGATGCTGAATCGCTCTCTTTAGATCTTACTTGTAGACATGCAAAACTTAAAGATGGACAAGATATTCTCGAATTAGGATGCGGGTGGGGTTCTCTATCTCTATGGATGGCATCAAACTATCCTAAAAGTAAAATTACATCAGTATCAAATTCATCCTCTCAAAAAGTTTATATTTTGAAGGAAGCAAAAAAAAGAAATCTTAAAAATCTTAAAGTTGTAACCTGTGATATGAATGATTTTTCCATAAAATCTAAATTTGATAGAGTAGTTTCAGTTGAAATGATTGAACATATGAGAAATCATCGTGAACTTTTTAATAGGATATCTAAATGGTTAAATAAAGATGGTTTATTTTTTATGCATATATTTGTACATAAATCGCAACCCTATCTTTTTGAAGTAAAAGATGATGATGATTGGATGAGTCAATATTTTTTTTCAGGGGGCATGATGCCTTGTGAAGACCTACCTCTTCAGTTCCAAGATAAATTAAAAATTGTAAAAAAATGGAATTGGTCTGGACAACATTATGAAAAAACAGCAAATGCTTGGTTAAAAAATATTGATATAAATAAAGATAAAGCCATGCTAACCTTAAAAAAAATCTACGGAAAAAATGATGCTTTTAAATGGTTTCAAAGATGGCGAATTTTCTTTATGGCGTGTGCTGAACTTTGGGGTTATAAAGATGGTCAAGAATGGTATGTATCACATTATTTATTTAAAAAATGAAATTTAAAATATTTAATTTTATCTTATTTCAATTAGGATGGTTTATCCTAATTCTTGGTGCAGCAATGAATGAAACATTCACTGCCGTTATTTTAAGCTTATCACTCTTAGCTGTTCATTTATTAATAATTGACCAAAAATTAAACGAAATAAAATTAATATTAATTGCAGGATTTATTGGTTTTTTGTTTGATGGAATTATTCAATATTATAAACTTATCATTTACAATTCTCCTGGTTGGGAATTTCCTCTAACTCCAATCTGGATAATTATTCTTTGGATGTTTTTTGCAATAACTTTAAATCATAGCTTGGTTTGGCTTAGAAATCGTATGATTCTATCGTCAATTTTTGGCGCTATTGGGGGTCCACTGGCATACCTTGCAGGAGAAAAGCTTGGCGCAATAATAATTACACAACAATTGTCATTGTTATTACTTTCAATAGGTTGGGCTTTAATTACGCCTTTTCTAATTTCTATAGGTAAAACTAATGCTTGATATTTATTTTAGTGTATTAATTAATCTAATAATTTTTGCTTTATTTGGGTGGATTATAAGTTTAAAAATTAAAAATGTTACTCATGTGGATAGTATGTGGAGTATTTTCTTTGTAATTGCTCTGCTAACCTCAGTTAATTCAATTGAATATCTAACAGAGCGTCATGAAGTTCTTATAATTGTATTATTGCTATGGTCTATAAGATTATGCAGTTTCTTGACTAAAAGAAATTGGGGTAAAACAGAAGATATTCGGTACCAAAATATTAGAAAAAATAATGAGCCATTTTTTAAATATAAAAGTCTTTATTTAATATTTGGTTTTCAAGCAATATTAGCATCAATTATCTCATTACCAGTAATTGCTTCCTTAATAGATATTAGAGATTACGATCTTATAGACAAAATTGCTCTTGCAATAATTTTAATTGGCCTTTTAATTGAAATAATTGCAGATTTTCAGTTATCAAAATTCTTAAAAACAAACACAGGTGGAGTTTTAAATAAAGGGTTATGGAAATACTCGAGACATCCAAATTATTTTGGTGAATTTCTAATTTGGTGGGGATTCTTTATATTTTCATTAGGTAGTGATTATTGGATAACTATATTATCCCCTATTCTAATGACTATTCTTTTATTAAAAATAAGTGGAGTTAGTTTAATGGAGCAAACTATCACGGAAAGACGTCCAGATTACATAAAATATATTAAAAAAACATCAAGCTTTATATTATGGCCACCAAAAAATTAACCAATATATTAATTTTACTTTTGATATTCTCTAATTCTTTAATTGCAAAAGAATGGAATTTTGATGCGGTTCTAAATGATAGAATTATTGGACAACATATCTTTAAAGTTGAAAACTTTAAATCATTAAGTAAAGCCAACTTCCATATCGAATTTCTTTTTATGGATATATATTATAAACATGCATCCAATGAGTCTTGGAATAACGGCTGTCTTTCTAAAATTGATAGTAAAACCGATGATGATGGCGACTTTTTTGAAGTAAAAGGTCAATTAGAAGAAAAACAGTTTGCATTAAAAGCCAATAAAAATTCATTTCGATATCCAGCTTGCTTAATGACTTTTGCATACTGGGATCCTAATATATTAAATCAATCTAAACTTTTGAATTCACAGGACGGTGAGCTCCTAGACGTTAGTATTGAATTTATTGCAAATGAATTAATGAATATACGACAAGAAAAAATTATGACGAAGCATTATCAGCTTGTTGCAAGTAAAGATGGCGATGAAAAACTTAAAATTCAACTTTGGTATGATAAAGAAATGAATTGGGTTGGGTTATCATCAACTACGCCAATTGGCGATATATTTTATAAATTACTTTAACTAATTATTTTATATGCATGTTTTTAAACTATTTTATATAAGTATTTTTTTTATAATCGGATGTACAATGAACTCTAGTACAGTAAATACAGTCAAAGCAGTAGATTTAGATAAATTTATGGGTGAATGGTACGTGATTGCACATATACCTACATTTATAGAGAAAAATGCTTTTAATGCAATCGAGTCTTATGAATTAAATGATGATGGCACTATTGCAACTACATTTACATTTAATGAAGGTTCATTTGATGGTAACAAAAAGATTTATCGTCCCAAAGGATTTGTTATTAAAAACAAATTTAATACTGAATGGGGAATGCAGTTTATATGGCCAATTAAAGCTCAATATAAAATTGCCTATCTTGATAAAGACTATACAAATACAATTATTGCTAGGGATGCTTTGGATTATGTGTGGCTAATGTCAAGAAATAAAAAAATTCCAATTAGTGAGCTAACTATATTAATCGAAAAAATAAAAAGTATGGGTTATGATATCAATGCTCTTAGAATGGTACCTCAAAAATGATTAAAATAATAAAACCTTCATTAAAGTTTATACTTGGCTGGTTTGACAATCAGATTGTAGAAAATAAATATTTAAATATTGATCTACATGGTAAAGAAATAGACTGGGCTAGAGTTATTCCTTACATCATAATTCACCTATCCATAGTATCAATATTTTTTGTTGATTTTAGCTTAACTGCTTTTTGGTTTTTTATTGGTATGTACTCAATAAGAATGTTCGCAATTACAGGTTTTTATCATCGTTACTTTTCCCATAAAGCATTCAAAACAAGTCGATTCATACAATTTATTTTTGCAATTATTGGTGCATCAGCAGTTCAAAGAGGCCCTATTTGGTGGGCCGCTCATCATCGTGAGCATCACATGCATTCTGATACAATACATGATAAACATTCACCCAAAGCACATAGTTTTTTTTGGAGTCATACAGGTTGGTTTCTCACAAAAGCTAATTTTATAACGCATACTCGTTTAGTTAAGGAGTTATCAAGATTTCCTGAGCTTAGATTAATAGATCGATTTGATATTGTTATTCCAATACTTACTTGCATAGGATTATTCTATACTGGGGAATATTTAAATAACTCATACCCTAATTTAGACACTAATGGTCTTCAACTATTAAGTTGGGGTTTTGTTTTATCAACAATACTTCTTTATCATTCAACTTTTTTAGTTAATTCAGTTGCGCATTTATGGGGTAAGAAAAGGTACAACACAAAAGATTCAAGTCGTAATAATTTTATTGTGGCAATTCTAACATTTGGTGAGGGATGGCATAATAATCATCATCATTATCCAGGTTCTGCGAGTCAAGGATTTTACTGGTGGGAAATAGATATAACTTATTACCTTCTTAAGTTACTAAATGTCATTGGAATCATTTGGGGTATAAGGACTGTTTCATCCAATATCAGAGAATCTAACAAAATTAAGTCATAAATATAAAGCTAAAATGAAAATTGCTATCGTTGGATCAGGAATCTCTGGAAATAGTCTGGCTCACCTTCTTTCTAAAAGACATAACATAACTTTATTTGAAAAAAATAATAGATTAGGTGGACATTCTCATACTCACGAAATAATAGTTGAAGGTAAGAAATTAAAAGTTGATACAGGATTTATTGTTTTTAATAAAGAAACATATCCATTGTTTACAAATCTTCTAGATAATTTAAATGTGAAATATGAAAAAAGTAATATGAGCTTTAGTGTTTATTCAAAAGAAAATGATTTTGAATATAATGGAACTAGTTTAAATGGCTTATTTTCTCAAAGAAAAAATATTTTTAATTATAGATTTCTAAGAATGATTTATGAAATTATTAATTTTAATAAAGTTTCTATCAATTTACTGAAAACCAATGAACATATATCCCTAGGTAATTTTTTAAAAAAAAATAAATTTTCTAACTTTTTTTGTGAGCGTTACATATTACCTATGGGGTCAGCAATATGGTCAACAGATATTACTAAAATACTTGAATTCCCTGCTATATTTTTTATAAAGTTTTTCAAGAATCATGGCATGTTGAATATTAATAATCGTCCACAATGGCTTACAATTAATGGTGGTTCAAAAGAATATGTTGATCGTCTCACAGCTCCATTTAAAAAAAACATAAAACTAAACTGTGAAGTTGAACTAATAGAGAGAAATTCTGAATATGTAACAGTTACTCATAAAGATGGGATAGATAAATTTGATTATATTTTTCTAGCTTGCCATAGTAATGAAGCTCTTAGTTTACTAAAAAGCCCAACTCATAATGAAAAAAAAATATTATCTTCTATTAATTACGTAAAAAATAAAGTTACCCTTCATACAGATGAATCTATTATGCCTAAAAATAAATTAACATGGGCAGCTTGGAATTATAATATTGATAACAAGAAAAATATGCCAATCGCCCTTACTTATAATATGAATATTTTACAAAACCTCTCAACAAATAAAACTGTTTTGGTTACCCTTAATGACAAAGGTAAAATAAGACAAGATAAAATAATAAAAACAATTAATTACTCACATCCTTTATTTTCAATAAATTCAATTGAGGCCCAAAGTAAATACAACCAAATTTCTGGTATAAATCGGACAGGTTATGCTGGAGCTTATTGGGGCAATGGATTTCATGAAGACGGAATTAGAAGTGCTTATAATGCTATTTCACAACTAGATAAATCTAACAACTAAATGCATTCAATATATAAAGGTACTATTTCGCATACTAGACATTTACCAAAAAAACATCAATTCAAATATTCTATATGTATGCTATATGTTGACTTAGAACAAATAGAAACTGCTTTTGATAAAAATTTTTTTTGGAGTTACAACAAAATGAATTTAGCTTCTTTTAATGAAGCTGATTATTATAAAATTGGTAATCAGAAAGTTTTTACGTCCATAAAAAAACTAATAAAAAAAAGAATTAACACTAAGGTAGATGGGAAAATTTACCTACTAACAAATGCAAAATATTTTGGTTATTGTTTTAATCCTGTAAGTTTTTATTATTGTTTTAATAAGCTAAATAAATTAATTGTTATTGTTTCTCATATAACAAATACACCTTGGAATGAAAAATATGCATATGTTCATGATTGTAGGAATATCAAAAATGGGGCTAAAAAATTTAAACTTGATAAAGAGTTTCATGTATCCCCATTTATGCCAATGGATATAAATTATAAATGGACATTTACTGAACCAAAAGATTTTCTGTATGTTTCTATGGATAACTACCAAAAAAATGAATTTAATTTTAATGCCACTTTAAAATTAACAAAAAAAGCATGGACACCTTGGGC
This sequence comes from Nitrosomonadales bacterium, assembly GCA_028344855.1. GTDB lineage: Bacteria > Pseudomonadota > Gammaproteobacteria > Burkholderiales > Methylophilaceae > BACL14. The sequence goes on from JAOMCC010000001.1 coordinate 75,060, forward strand.
TTTAAATAGATTACTCTTAAAATTTCCACCCTCTTCTTTAAAAACAATTTTTACTATTTATTGGAATGCATTTATATTATTAATAAAAAAGATACCATTCTACCCTCACCCATAATATGAAAATAATTTTACAAAATATAGCTAAAAAACTTCTATTTAAAAAATTAACTAAAATTGATTATGGCTGTATAAAGATAGTTGACCAAGATGTAATCTACTCTTTTGGTAATAATAAAGAAATTATTGGAATTATCATAATTAATAATAGAGATTTTTACTTCAATGTCCTATTTGGAGGATCAATAGGTGCTAGTGATAGTTTTATTAACGGTGCATGGAAATCACCTAATTTAACAAATATTATTCGCTTAATGGCGATAAATAGCCATATAACAAATAACATTGAAAGTTTATATAATATATTAATAAGACCATTTTTTAATATTTCACATTACCTTAAGCGAAATAATAAAAAAAATAGTAAAAAAAATATTTCTAAGCATTATGATCTTAACAACACTTTCTTCTCTCAATTCCTTGATTCAAGAATGATGTATTCTTCTGCAATATATAGAAATACTCAAGATAATCTAGAATTGGCAGCAAAAAATAAACTTCGAATAATTTGTAAAAAATTACAATTAAAAAAAACTGACCATGTACTAGAGATAGGCTCTGGTTGGGGAGGTTTCGCAATTTATGCTGCTACTCATTTTAATTGTAAAGTAACAACGACGACTATTTCTAAACAACAATTTTTATACACGTCCAATAAAGTTAAAAAATTAAAATTGCAAAAAAAAATAAAAGTTATCTTTAAAGATTATCGAGATCTCAAAGGAACTTTTGATAAGTTAGTATCAATAGAAATGATAGAAGCGGTTGGTCATAAATATTATGATCAATACTTTAATAAAATTAATTTACTTTTAAAAAAAGATGGGTTAGCTCTTATTCAAGCTATTACAATCAGAGATCAAAATTATTATGCAGCACTAAATTCTGTAGATTTTATTCAAAAATATATTTTTCCAGGAAGTTGTATACCATCATTGACTATTTTACTAAATAGCATAACTACTTCTTCAAATATGATTACAAAAGATATTGAAGATATCGGTAATCACTACGCAAGAACATTAAAACATTGGAGATTTAAGTTTAATAAGAATAAGCAAGTAATAAAAAATATTGGATTCGATGACGCTTTCATTAGAATGTGGATTTATTATTTTTCCTATTGCGAAGGGGGCTTTAAAGAAAAAGTTATAAATAATCATCAAATCTTACTAGCTAAACCAATGTTTAGAGATTAATATGGATTTAATTAAAAAAGCAAAAAAACAAGAAGAATCTGGGGATATTAAAGGAGCTATTGATTCATTAAAAGAAGCTTTGAATCAAAATCCACAAAATAATTTTTTACAGATAGAGATTGGTAATTTATATGTTGAAATAAAAAATTATGAAGAAGCTAGTGGTTTTTTTAGAAGAGCGAATAAAGTATTTCCTAATAATAATGATATTATCAATGGGCTGAGTTTTTGCTTATGTGAGATTGGAAATAATTATCAATTAGAAAGAAATTATTATTTAGCTGAAGCAGCATTTGAAGAATTACTTCAATATCAACCAATGAATGCTGATTATTTATTTAATTTTGCTAATGCATTATATTCTCAAGGCAAGTTTGATCGAGCATTAATTAAATACCAAAAATCTATATCCTTACAAAAAGATGAAAACACATACAATAATTTAGGTAATACACATAGAAAATTAGGTAATTATGATCAAGCTATCGAAAGTTATTTAAATTCATTAGGAATTAATTCAGACTTAATTCATGCCAGAATTGAATTATCACACTTGATGCAAAATATATGTGATTGGAAAACTATTCAATCACATTACGCAATAATAAAGGAGCATATTAATCTCAAGAAAGGTGGAAAAATATCACCCTTTACAGTTTTATCAATGCCGAATATTGGTATAAAAGAACAATTATATGTTGCAAACATGTGGTCACAAAATAAAAAAATCAAACCATTTAATAAGAAAAATAAATTTATAAAACAAAAAATTACTATTGGATATTTATCTGCTGATTTTAGAAATCACCCTCTTTATTATTTAATATATGATGTATTAAAACAACATGATAAAAATAATTTTGAAATTAAGTTATTTTATTCAGGCCAAGTTGAAAAATCAAAGCAATTTAATTTATTTAATAAATTAGAATCTAAATTTATTAACATCTCAAATCTTAATGAGGAAGAAAGTGCAAATAAAATTAGAAATGAAGATATCGATATATTAGTTGATCTATCAGGTTTTACAAGAGATAGTCGCTCAATGGTTGCAGCATATAAACCAGCAAGAATACATGTTAATTGGTTAGGTTTTGCAGGAACAATGGGTTTTTACAACGGAAAAAGTTTATTTGAATATATTTTTGCAGATGAATATATCATCCCTAAGAAATTCGAAGCTTTTTATGCAGAAAATGTAATAAAGCTGCCAAACTGTTATCAACCAAATATTGAATTTAGACCCAAAATAAAGAAAAAACAAAAAGAAAGTTATGGATTCAAATCATCCTCTTTTATTTTTGCATCTTTTTCACAATCAATAAAAATAACAGAAGATATGTTTACTATTTGGATAAATCTACTAAAAAATACAAGAAATTCATATTTATGGTTATTACAATCAAATGAATTATGCCAAAATAATTTACATGATTTTGCAAAAAATTACGGAATAGAAAAAAATAGAGTAAAATTTGCGCCCAAGGTTGAATTTGAAGAACACATAAATAGACACCAAATAGTAGATTTATTTCTTGATACATTTCCTTATAATGCACATACATCAACAAGCGATGCAATTTGGGCAGAATGTCCTGTATTAACTATATCGGGCGAAACATTTGCAAGCCGGGTAGCTGGAAGTATATTAACTGAAATTGGATGCGATGAACTTATCATGAAAGATAAAGAAAGTTATTATCGTATGGCACTTAAACTCTCCAATAACTCAAATGAATTAATTAAAATAAAAGATAAAATTATTGTTGGAAAAGAAAAATCAAATTTATTTAAGCCAATAAAATTTTGTGAAAACTTAGAAAATATATTTAAGCAATTACTTTTTAGAAGAAATCAAAACTCCTAAAATAATAAATATACCGCCTAAGAAATCTTTTAATGAGAGTATTTCATTTGCCAAATAATAACCAGAAATTCCAACTACAATTATTTCAAACAAAAATATTGGGCTAGCCTTAACTGCTTCAATCATAGTTAACCCTAATTGAACAACCATTGTTGTAAGCAATAATGCCAAGCCTAAAAGAAAGAGAATAAATAAAATATTTAGATTTATACTCGATTCTATAATGTTTAAAGGAAAAAATGGTATGACTATTAAGGCAATAAGAATAACACCGAGCCATATAGAGTATGATTTTTCTTTAACTGTAAAATAATTATAGTACCTTGCTAAAACATTTGTTAAAGCAAAGCCAATTCCACCAATAATTGCATAAAAATCACTTATGGCTATTTTAGATATAAGTAAATTTGGATGCCATAAAATAATGCATGCTCCAAGTACACTCAAAATGGCTGCTAAGATATTTTTAGGAAATATTTTTTCTTTTAACAACCAGTAAGTAAAAGGTATGGTCCAAACCGGTGAAAGAAAAAATAAAAGCATCACTCTAACTAATTCTCCGTGAATAACTGCTAAGGCATATGAAATATTTGTTATTCCACCCACTAAAGCATATATCCAAAAATGCTTATTCTTTAGATTTTCTAAATTATCTAATCTATAAAAAAATAATCCTAAAAATATTGCAATACTAAAACTAAATAAACTTGAGTAAATGGCTGACATTCCAATATTATCGAGAAGTCTATATGGATACCATATTAATCCCCATGTTATTGTTCCAAATAAAAGAAATAATATACCTTTTAAGTTATTTACTTTTTCGTTAAAAATATTTCTATCCTATTATTTATATCTTTACTTAATTGTTTATCAAATGGTTCAAATATTTCTAAATTATCCATCTTTTTCATCCACGTCATTTGCCTTTTTGCTAACTGTCTTGTTGCAAAAATTAATCTGTCCTTTAATTCTTTTTTAGGTATGAGATTTTTTAGATAGTTAAAAGTTTGCCTGTAACCAACAGACCGAAAAGAAGGATACGAGTCGGTTATATTTGGATAAATTTTTAGTATTCCTTCAACTTCTTCGATTAAACCATTTTTAAGCATTAGACTCACTCTATCTTCAATTACATTATGTAACTTTTCTCTATCTTTTGGCCATAAAGCAAGTTTTAAAAGATTGTAACGCTTATCTTCTGGTATGTTTTCATTATAAAATGAAGACAATGGTTTACCAGAAATATAATATACCTCAAGCCCTCTTTGTATTCTTTGAGAATCATTTGGATCAATTTTTTTTGATAATATAGGATCAATTTTTTTTAATTTTTTAAACAAAAAATTAATACCCTTCTTAACTAGTTCATCATTTACTTGTTTTTTACTCTGGTTTGTAGAAACTGGTAAATTATTTATAGGTTTTTCTAGAGAATTAAAATACATCATAGTTCCACCACAAAAAAAGGTATTTTTCGTTTTTTTTTAGATTCTTTTATGATCAAGTCCACGTCTTTTATAAAATCACCAACAGAATATACTTCTTCAGGAGATCTTATATCTATTAAATGATGTGGGGTTTCTAATAATTCTCTCTTATTTAATTTTGCTGTTCCAATATCTAAACCCCTATATATTTGTGCTGAATCAACACTAATAATTTCAATTGGAAAAAATTTATAAATATTTTTAATTAGTTCAGTTTTGCCAGTTGCAGTTGGGCCTAATAAAAAAATTTGTTTACTATTAGAATTCATTATTCATATTTAGTATAAAATGCAATTGGCGAGCTATTATCTCTATACCTTTTAATTCCTTTGAAAATACTCATGGATATTTTTTGTTGGAATGATTTCGTCACAAGATTTCTTTCCTCCTTACGATTACTTATAAATGCTGTTTCTATCAGAATTGAAGGTATATCTGGAGCCTTAAGTACTGCAAAGCCAGCTTGCTCTACACGCTTTTTATGAAGCCTATTTACTGTTTTTATTTCAGTTAGGACATTTTTACCAAGTTTAAGGCTGTCATTGATAGTTGCAGATTGAGATAAATCAAGTAATGTCCTTGCAAGTATCGGTTCTTTATCATCAATACTTACACCCCCTATTAAATCAGCTTCGTTTTCATTATTCGCCAGAAACTTAGCAAATGCACTAGTAGCCCCCCTTTCTGATAATGCAAATACTGATGAACCTCGAACTGCTCTTTTTTTAAACGCATCAGCATGGATTGATATAAAAATATCAGCTTTGATTTTTCTAGCTTTAGAAACTCTTTTACCAAGAGGAATAAAATAGTCTCCTGTTCTTATTAAGACTGCATTCATAAAAGGTTCTTTGTCTATGAGATTTTTTAACCTCTTTGAAATTTGAAGATTTACAACTTTTTCTTTAGTACCTTTCGCTCCCACCGCACCAGGATCTTCTCCTCCATGTCCTGCATCAATTGCAACTATAAATATTTTCTTGGTATCCAAAATTAAGGGGTCTATAACATTTTTATTATCTTTTCTTTCAAGTTGTTTTAATAAACCTACAATCTCATCCTTATCTTTTGGGTAAACATCAATAACAAGCCTATGTTTATATTTTTTAATTGGTTTTAGTGAGAAAATTTTAACGCTCGCGGAGGATTTTAAGTCTATAACGACTCGGGTTACTTTAGGGTTGAATTGTGCAACTCTAATTTTATTAATATTTGGATCAATACCTATTACTTTAGAACCTAATTCTTTCAAAGCATTATTTATTAAAATATCCTTTAAATCTATTACGATTCTTTCTGGATTTTGAAGCATCATTTGATCGTTTGCTATAGGTAATGTGGACTCAATTGTAACTCTTGTATAGTCTGAAGACGGCCAGACCCTTGTAGCGCTTACATTATTTTCAGCAAAAATGATTTGACTAAAAAGTAATAGAAAATTAATTACTAAATATTTAATCAAGATAATTTTATTAAGCATTTATATCCTTTCTCTGTAAAGCTTTTTATATTTATAACTCTTCCATCATTTACGTAGGAAAATTTAATTTCTAAATCAGGTATTGGAAGAATTTCATTAGCCATTTCTGACCATTCAATAATATTAACATCGACATTATTTAAATATTCTTGAAAACCCGAAGTAATCCACTCATCAGCAGTATTGAACCTATAAAGATCAAAATGATTAATATTTAATTTTCTAAATTTATATTGTTCCAGCAAGCTATATGTAGGACTTTTAACAGATCCTTTATAGCCAAGGCCCTTAATTAATCCTCTTGTTAGTGTAGTTTTTCCAGAACCTAATTCACCTTTCAAAAAAATTAATAACCCACCAAATAAATATTTTGAAATATTATTGCCGACCTCTAAAGTTTTTTTTTCATTAAAAAGTGAAATTTTTAATTCTTTCATGGTAATTTTAGTTTATTATTTTTCCTTATGAATGACAAATTAATTTGGAAGTCAATAACAGATAAAATTAAAATTTGGGGTCATGAATTTGGTTTCGATGAAATTGGCATATCCGATATAAATCTTAGTCACTCAAAAAAATCTTATGACGATTGGATCAAATCTGGCTTTCAAGGAAAAATGCATTATCTAAAAAAACATCAAGATATGAAATTCAACCCTCAGAATCTAGTCCCAGAAACTTTAACAGTAATTTCAGCCAGACTCAATTACTTTCCTAAAAAAGAAAATACTTTACAAATTCTTCAAGACAAAAATAAAGCTTATATTTCTCGTTATACCTTAGGCAGGGATTATCATAAAGTTATTAGAGGTAAATTAAAAAAATTGACAAAAAAATTAAAAGAAGAAGTTAAAAACATTTCGTTTAATTCAAGAGTTTTTACTGATACTGCACCAGTTTTAGAAGTAGAGCTTGCTGAAAAAGCTGGTTTAGGATGGCGAGGTAAACATAGTCTCCTTCTAAATAAAGATAATGGTTCTTGGTTTTTTTTAGGAGAAATTTATACAAGCTTACCCTTAGTAGTTGATGAAAAAAAACTAAATCATTGTGGCACGTGTTCAGCATGCATTGACGTATGCCCCACAAACGCGATAATTGCCCCCTACAAATTAGATGCTAGTAAATGTATATCTTATTTAACTATTGAATTTAAAGGCTCTATTCCTACTAAGTATAGGAAACCAATTGGTAATAGGATATATGGCTGTGATGACTGTCAATTAGTGTGTCCATGGAATAAATATGGAAAAATAACAAAAGAAAAAGATTTTAATACGAGACATAATTTAGATAATTTATCCCTAATAGATAGTTTTAAGATCACTGAAGCAGAATTCACAAAAATTTTTAATGGTAGTGCAATATTAAGAATTGGTTATGATCAATGGCTTAGAAATGTTGCCGTTGGGCTTGGAAATGCCCCAAAATCAAATAAAATTATTAAAGTTCTAGAATCTCGACTAAAAAATACTTCAAAACTGGTGCAGGAACATATCTTATGGGCTATTAATGAACATCAAAACTAATTCATAGCTAAAATTAGTAGAAATTTGCTACAATTACAAATTAATAAATCTAACAAATAAATCAATAAACTTCTATGGCCACTATCAACAAAAGTTCATCATGGAAAATTCTTAATACTCATTTTGAAAAAACTAAATCAATTCATATGCGGGACTTATTTAGTAAAGATATGAACAGATTTAAGAATTTTCATATCCAATATGAAGATTTCTTAGTTGATTTTTCTAAAAATAGAATTACAGACGAAACCCTAAATCTTCTAATTAACCTTGCAAAAGAGGCAAAATTTGAGAATTGGCGTGATCGTTTATTTGCAGGTGACAAAATTAACTTCACTGAAAATAGATCAGCTCTTCATATAGCCTTAAGAAATAGATCTAATAATCCAATTTTATTTAATGGTAAGGATATTATGCCGAATGTAAATAAAGTATTAAATCAAATGAAGGAATTTTCTGAAAACGTGAGAAAAGGTAAAATTAAAGGCTACACTGGTAAAAAAATAAAAAGTATTGTTAACATCGGGATTGGTGGTTCAGATCTTGGGCCTGCAATGATTTGTAAGGCTCTAAAACCCTATGGAACTAATGAAATAACACCTTATTTTGTCTCAAATGTTGATGGTGCCGACATTGCACAAACATTAGATACATGTGACCCCGAATCAACACTTTTCATAGTTGCTTCAAAAACTTTTACCACTCAAGAAACAATGACAAATGCATATTCAGCAAGAACATGGCTTCTGAAATACCTTAAAGATCAAGAAGCAATAAAAAATCATTTTGTTGCTATATCGACTAATCAAATTGCAGTAGAAAAATTTGGCATTAATAAAGAAAATATATTTGAATTTTGGGATTGGGTTGGAGGTAGATATTCATTATGGTCTGCTATTGGGCTTTCAATATGTATTTATATTGGAATGGAAAATTTCAAAGAACTTCTGGAGGGGGCTCACGATATTGATAATCATTTTAAAGAGGCCCCACTAAATAAAAATATTCCAGTTATCTTAGCCTTGCTAGGTCTATGGTATATAAATTTCTTTAAATTTAATACTCATGCAGTATTACCTTATGATCAGGGGTTATCTCTATTTCCATCATATTTGCAGCAAGCCGACATGGAGAGTAACGGTAAATTTATAGATCGAGATGGTAAAAAAATTAGTTACCACACTGGTCCTATATTATGGGGTGAGTCTGGAACAAATGGTCAACATGCATTTTACCAACTTATCCATCAGGGAACTGAGGTTGTTCCTAGTGATTTTATAATGCCAATTCACTCACACTATTCAATCGGAAAAAATGGAAATGAACATCACAAAATACTTATTGCAAATTTTATTGCACAAACTCAATCGTTGATGATGGGGAAAACTAATAAAGAAGCAAGTTTAGAATTAAAAAAACAAAATTTAAACCAAGAAACGATAAAACAACTTACACCACATAAAACTTTTGAAGGAAACAGACCATCAACATCAATTCTTTTTAATAAATTAGATCCGAAATCACTTGGAAGATTGATAGCAATATACGAACACAAAATATTTACTCAAGGTGTAATCTGGAACATTAATTCATTTGACCAATGGGGAGTTGAATACGGAAAACAGATTGCAAAACTTGTTTTACCTAAATTAATTGAGCCTATTGAAACCAGTGGATTTGATTCATCAACTAATAACTTAATAAATTACACGAAAAAAAATATATAAGTTATTATTTTAATTCAATATTTTTTAAATAATTTTTAAATCTATCTACCCTTAAACTTGATCCAATACTCGATCCAAGTTTTTTTGCAAACCTATCAGCAAAACTACTTTGTATTGTAAAATCAATAATTTTTTCATATTTGATAATTTCTCTAGCTACCAAATCAATATCACCAAAATTATCTGCTAAACCCAATCTAATTGCTGACTCACCAGTCCAAAAAAGTCCAGAAAAAGTATTTTGATTTATATTTAATCTGTTACCACGTCCTTTTTTTACGACATCTATGAATTGATTATGAACTTCATTTAAAAGTTCTTGCACAAAATCTTTTTGTTTTGGATCTTCAGGTAAAAATGGGTCAAGTATTGCCTTATTTTCTCCAGATGTAATTAGCCGCCTTTCAATACCTAAACTTTCAATTGCTTTATCAAAGCCAAAGCCATTCATAATAACGCCAATAGATCCAACTATACTTGCTTTATCAACAAAGATTTTATCTGCCGCAACAGCAATATAATAACCTCCAGATGCACAAACATCTTCAACAACTGCATATACAGGTATTTGGGGGTTAAGAGCCTTATATCTTAAAATTTCGTTATTAATTATGCCAGACTGTACTGGGCTTCCCCCTGGGCTATTGATAGCCAAAATAAGTCCTTTAGTTCCTGGATTTTCATAAACTTCTTTTAAACTAACTTTTATATTTGTTGCTGAAATTTCTGAATCACTTCCAATCTCCCCATTTAATCTAATTAAAGCAGTAAAGTCTCCAGTTGCCATAGTTGAACTATTTGAGGAAACTAGTACAAAAAATAAGATCCATCCAAGATAAATTAAAGTAACTAATTTAAAAAATATACTCCATCTTTTAGAACTTTTCTGCTGAGACAAAGATTCCATTGCAATTTTTTCAATCGTCTGCTTTTCCCAATCCTTACTTTTTTGTTCAACCATATTTAAGCCTTAAATAGTTACAATTAATTCATCTTCTAAAACTTTTAGATTCAAAATTTCCAAATTCTTTCCCTTGCAGGGGCCCATTAAACATTTACCTGATTTAGGTTCATAAAGCGCCCCATGAGTTGCACATATAATTAATTTATTTTCATCTTCAAAAAAATTATTGTTCTCCCAATCAAGCTCTACCTCTAAATGCTGACATTTATTTTTATATGCATAGTATTTTTTATCAAAGAAAACAATAAAGCCAGATTGGTCCTGACCATTTTCCAAAAAATTAAATTTTACAGTGCTTGGGTCCTTATTCAAACAATCTTTTTTTATAAAAATTTGATTATCCATTAATCCTTATCCATTCAAATAACTCATAAGAATCATTAATGTAACCTAAAGCATCGTTACCTTCCAGTTGCTTTTTTGTTTGTGAGCCATAAAGTATTGCTAAAGAGGGTATCCTGGCCCTTCTTGCCATTTGAAGATCATGTATTGAGTCTCCAACCATCAAAGCTTTTTCAGGTACAACCATTAATTCCTCCAAAATCTCTAAAATCATTTGTGGATGAGGTTTAGAAAAGCAATCATTTGATGTTTTTGTTGAATTAAAGAATGAATATAAAGATGTTTGATTAATTGCATTATTAAAGCCACTCCTGCTGCCTCCAGTTGCAATTGCTAATAAGTATCCTTGTCTTTTTAATTCTTTAATACCAAATTCTACCCCTTCAAATAAATTTACTTGGTCTGAGTGCTTATTAAATAAAGTTTTATAAGTATCTAATAAATCATCAATTTTTGATGCGTCTCTTTTAGAAAGAAGAGAGAGTAATGCTTGATCGAGTTTAATTCCAAATTGTAAAGATATAGAATGTCGGTTAGGGGGTTTAATATCTAATGCATTAAAAGAATCTATTATTAAATCAGTTATTAATCCAACTGAATTTGATAAAGTACCGTCCCAATCAAAAATAATTAAATCAAATTTATTACTCATGATTCTGTAGAAATTCTTCTAAATAATTTGGAAGTTTGGCTGTAAACATAGTTTTTTTCTGAGTTTTAGGATGAAGAAATGCAAATTCAGAAGCATGTAGAAACATATTTTTTAGACCTATTTTTTTTAAAATCTTATTAAGGTTAAAATCACCATATTTTTTATCTCCTAAAATTGGGAATCCCAAATGTGATAATTGCACTCTAATTTGATGTGTACGACCAGTAATTAATTTAACATCCAATAAACTGTAATTACTATAATTTTTTCTAAGGAAAAATACTGATTTCGAATCTTTTGCAATAATACTTTTATTTGTTGAGTTTTTTACTCTTACTTTTTGATTGTCGCTCTCTTTGCTCTTTATTAAATCAAGTTCTATAGTTTTTTGTTTTTCTATCCATTTACCATTTACAGCAACGATATATTTTTTATGAACTTTTTTTTCTCTTATTTGTTTATGAATATCTACTAAAGCTGACCTTTTTTTTGCAATCAATAAAATCCCTGAGGTTTCCTTATCAATTCGATGAATGAGCTCCAAAAATTTAGAATTTGGTCTTCGATGTCTCAACAATTCAATGACTCCAAAACTTAAACCACTACCCCCATGAACTGCCATTCCTGCAGGTTTATTTATTACTAATAAAACTTCATCTTCATAAATAATATTAATATCAAATTGCTTATGATTTTCTAAAGTTGAATTTGTCGAACTATTTTTTTTAAAATTGACTGGTGGTATTCTTACCTTGTCATCTATTTTAAGTCTAAGATCTGTTTTAATTCGTTTTCTATTTACCCTTACCTGTCCGCTTCTAATTAATTTATATATATGACTTTTAGGAACACCTTTTAAAATTTTTATTAGGAAATTGTCAATTTTTTGGCCGTTACTTTTTTCATCTATAATTTGATAAAAAACTTGTTTTTTTGAATCTTTGATCATTTTGTATGTTTGCTTTTAATAATTTATCGCATATACTTTAGTTGTTCAGATATCTTTAATATATCTTAAAGAGAAAAACAATTCTGAATTATACATGCACATAGAATTCAAGGTTCGATCTGCTCACCAAAAAGGATAAGAAGCAGTTAAAACATTAAAGATTTTTAAAAAGAATTTAGACGAAATTGTAGATAAGATTTATTTATTTAATATAAGAGATAATAAAAAATTAAAGAAGTAATACTTTATTTATATCAACTTAATTGGGATGTAAAAAGTATATGGCTGCTTATTAAATTAAACTAATTCCTAACTAATTCTTTCAATAAAAATCTTCAAATATTTGAGGACAAATTAATGAAAAGAATGCTTTTTAATGCAACACAATCAGAAGAGCTCAGAGTTGCAACAGTTGATGAGAATAAACTATTAGATTTAGATTTTGAAAGAGGCAATCTAGAACAAAGAAAAAGTAATATTTATAAAGCTGTAGTCACACGCATCGAACCATCACTAGAAGCCGCATTTGTAAATTATGGTGTCGAAAGACATGGTTTTTTACCATTTAAAGAGTTAGCCCCAGAGTTTTATTCTAAAAAAACAAGAAAAAAAAATATATCAATTAAAGATGTTTTAAAAGAAGGTCAGGAACTAATTATTCAAGTCAATAAAGAAGAGCGAGGTAATAAAGGTGCTGCGCTTACATCATATCTTTCATTAGCTGGTAGATATATTGTTTTAATGCCAAATAATAATGGTGGAGGTGGCATATCTAGAAGGGTTGAAGGTGAAGAAAGATTTGAATTTAAAGAAATCTTATCTAAAGTTAAAATTAAAAAAGGTATGAGCGTTATAGGAAGAACTGCAGGCATAGGTGCGTCAGTAGAAGAAATTCAATGGGATATTGACTATTTAGCGCAACTTTGCGAAGCAATAGAAAGTGCAGCAAGTGCTCAACCAGCGCCATTCTTGATTTATCAAGAAAGTAATCTAGTTGTAAGAGCAATTAGAGATTACTTTCATGAAGGTATCGAAGAAATTCTAATAGATAAAAAAGAAATTTTTGACCAAGCAAATCAATTCATGAGTCATGTGATGCCTGAATATGTTGACAGAATTAAATTTCATGAAGATGAAATTTCATTGTTTAATAAATTTAAAATTGAAAAACAAATTGAATCAGCTTTTCTTAGAGAAGTTCAATTACCATCAGGTGGAGTAATTGTTATTGACCATACTGAAGCGCTTGTTTCGATAGATGTTAATTCAAGTAGGTCAACAAAAGGTAAAAGTATTGAAAATACAGCATTAAGTACTAATCTTGAAGCTGCCGATGAAGTAGCAAAGCAACTTCGTTTAAGAGATATTGGTGGCTTGATAGTTATCGATTTCATCGATATGGAAAATGTAAAAAATCAAAAAGAAGTTGAAAATAAAATTAGAGATTCATTAAAACTTGATAAAGCAAGAATACAAACAAGTAGAATATCAAGATTTGGATTATTAGAATTATCTAGACAAAGACTTAAACCAAGCCTAGGAGAAGCGGTTAATGGTGTTTGTCCAAGATGTGAAGGAACAGGAAGGGTTCGAGATATTCAATCAACTGCCCTATTTATTCTAAGAACAATTGAAGAAGAGGCTAATAAGGAAACTAATCAAATTATTTCTGTTCAAATACCTATTGAGGTTGCAACATTACTACTTAACGAAAAAAGAAATGATATTGCTGAAATAGAAAATAAAACAAAAAATGAAATTATAATTATTCCAAATAAATATTATGAAATACCAAAATATACTCTTGATAGGTCATCACAAAAAAATAACAGATCTAACTATAAAGTTACTGAACCAATAAATGATATTATTCAAAATAATAACAGTGGAACACAAAATCAAAAAGATAGATTAGAGCCAGCAGTAAAAGCAATTGTGCCATCTCAAAGAAATACAAAATCAAAAAATAATAATACTATTTTCGGATTCTTTAAGAATTTAATAGGTACGTCTGAGGGTGAAATAGTGCCTGATGAAAAAGTCAATGCAGAAGAAACTAAACAAATAGAAAATCAAAAAAATAACAGAAGAAGAAATAATAATAAAAACAGAAATAGAAATAATTTAAACAGAAATAGAAGTAAAAATGATACTTTAGTAGATAAGGAAAATAATAATAAAGTTACTAAAAAAGCAAACCAAAATGCTTCTTCAATTATTGATTCTCCACCAAAAAATGAACCTAAGCAAACACAAAAAAAACAGGCTCAAAAATTAGAAAAAGTTGATTTATCTAAAGTTGGACTTAAACTTGTTGAGACAAAACCAACAACAAAAACCTCAACATCTAAACCTAAAGCCCCAGTTAAAAAGAAAGCTTCAAATAAAAAAATTGCCCCTTGGCAAAATCATGAAAAAAATGAAACTAAGAATACAAAATTAGTTATGGTTGAAACAAAGAAGGCTGCAAAGCCAAAGAAGGCTGCAAAGCCAAAGAAGGCTGCAAAGCCAAAGAAGGCTGCTAGTCCATTAAAAAAATAATGATATACCAACCTATAAAAGCCATAATTAATGCACCTAAAACATGGCTAAT
>JAOMCC010000010.1 GCA_028344855.1 Nitrosomonadales bacterium
TCTAATGAATTACCAGATTTAGGTGATTATAGTGAGACAGTAATTGGAGCTCATGAAGAAAGTGTTATCGGAAATCAAATACTTCAGCAGGTCTATCAAAGTGATAGTGTAATTACTGATGTTGAGATAGAAGATTATTTGTATAACTTAGCAAATAAATTAGTAAGAGCAAGTGATCATTCAGGTCAAGATTTAACTTTTTTTATTGTTAACGACTCATCAATTAATGCATTTGCAATGTTAGGAAATGTAATTGGGGTGCATACTGGCCTTATTATATCTGCCAATTCTGAATCAGAACTTGCAAGTGTATTGAGTCATGAGATTGCTCACATAACTCAAAGACATATAGCAAGAATGATAGGTAAGCTTCAAAAAGACTCATTCAAATCTTATCTTGGTTTAGGTCTTGCTTTATTATTATCAAGATCTAATCCGGACTTAGCAAGAGGAGCTCTTGTAGCATCACAAGCTCTAGGAGTTCAAAATGTTTTAGATTTTACTAGGGAAAATGAAAAAGAAGCTGATCGGGTTGGTATTAAAATTCTTGATAAAGCAGGTTTTGATGTTCGGGGATCTATTGATTTTTTTAAAACTCTTCAGAAAGGAAATCGACATTCAATAGGGGCAGCCCCTTCTTTTCTTAGAACTCACCCAATTACTTCTGAGCGAATTAGTGATATTGAAGATCGAATAAAAGATTTTCCATATAAACAACGTATGGATAATCCAAGCTTTCATTTTGTAAAAGGCAAAATCAGAGTTTTTTTACAGGATAGAAGATTAGTAAAAAAAGAATTAGAAGCTAATATTAAAAATAAAACTTACGTAAGCGAATTAGGTGAGAGGTATGCACTAGCTTATGCATATTTATTAAATGGTGATTTTGATGGCACTCAAAGACAGTTAAAATGGCTTTTTGATAAAGATATTGAAAACCCAATGATTGAGCAACTAAACATTGAATATTTAATTAAAAAAGGAGATACAAAGTTAGCATATGAAGCAATAAAAAAAGCTTTAAAAAAATATCCAAATTACAGAGCATTTGTTTATGAATTAGCTAATTACTTGATTCAAACTAATTCTGTCAATGACGCAATTAAGTTTTTACAAAACTACCTTATTGCTTTTAATAAGGATTCAGAACTTTATAAGTTATTAGCAAAAGCATATTCTTTAAAAGGAAATCAGTTATTGCAATATGAAAGCCTTTCGCAGTCATATTATTATAGATACAATTTACAAGAAGCTATAATTCAAATGGATATGGCAGTAAGAGCAAGAGATGGTAATTTTTATGAAAAATCTAGAGTCGAGGCTCGTTTAAAACAACTTCAAAGAGAGAAAGAATTATTTGAAATAAGCAAAGCAAACTTATAATAAATATTTTTAATTAATCATATATATATAATTAATTATACATATTAAATAATTCTTTTTAAAATTATTTCTGAATCAATATTTTATAAGGAAATTAAATGAGTTGTTTAATAAATACAAGTATTAAGCCTTTTAAAGTAACCGCTTATCATGCTAAAGATAAGTATGGAGAATTTATAGATATTTCAGAAAATGATTTAAAAGGACATTGGTCAGCATTTGTTTTTTATCCAGCAGATTTTACTTTTGTATGTCCCACTGAATTAAGTGACCTTGCCAATCATTATGATGAGTTAAAAAAATTGAATGTAGAAGTGTATGCAGTTTCTACAGATACTCATTTTAGCCACAAAGCTTGGCATGATTCATCAGAATCAATCAAAAAAATAAAATTTCCAATGTTAGGGGATCCAACAGGTGTTTTAGCAAGAAATTTTGAGGTAATGATAGAAGAAGAAGGTCTAGCTCTTCGCGGAACTTTTATTATTAATCCTGAAGGCATAATTAAAACAGCGGAAGTAAATGATTTAGGTATAGGTCGATCAGCGGCAGATTTAGTTCGAAAAATACAAGCGGCACAGCATATTGAGGCTAATCCAAACGAAGTATGTCCTGCATCATGGAAACCTGGATTAGAAACTCTTGAGCCTGCATTGGATTTAGTTGGAAAAATATAATTTAACTAAATATATCTTTTTGAATCATATCTTTTAAAAGAGGAATTGTTATAGGCCGTTTTGTTTTGAGAGACCAGCGGTCTAAAGCATCTATAGTTGCAAGAAGAGAAGGAAGATCTCTTTTAAAATGTCTTAATAAATACTCTATAATTTCATTTTTGAGATTAATACCCTTATCCTTAGAATATTGGTTTAATGCTAATTTTTTCTCTGTGTCTTGAAGAAGATTTAACTTGTAAACTAAACCCCAACTTAAACGACTTGATAAATCATCCCTTAGCAGCATCTTTTTAGGATTATTATTACCCGTTACTAATAGTTTTCTTTTTGATGACTTGTGCTCATTGTAAAGATTAAAAAATTTGATCTGTTCTATCTCATTTGCTTGATCAACATCTTCAATTATTGATATATTATTTTTTTTAATTGCTTCAGCTATGTGTGATTTACCTGATCCTTCCTCACCCCATAAATAAATAAAAAAAATATCATTATTAGGCAAAATAAATTGTTTTAGTGAATCTAAACATTCTTTATTATTACCCACTATAAAATTATCAAGGGTTTTTTGTACAGGCAATTCAATATTAAGAAGAAGTTGTTCCATAAGAGTAGCTGAGAATTATCTATTGATTGTAAATTCAGTTAAAATTAACATTATACGTAAAGTATCTATATTTTCAGAGGGTAAAAAATTGTCTCAAAATTCCATTAATAAAAAAAACTCTATCTCATATAAAGATGCAGGCGTAGATATAAAAGCTGGAGATGAATTAATTTCCAAAATCAAGCCACTTGCTAAAGAAACAAACAGAAAAGAAGTGCTGGGAGGTTTAGGTGGGTTTGGTTCTTTGTTTGAGATACCAAAAAAATATAAAAATCCTATTTTGGTTTCTGGAACAGACGGTGTAGGTACAAAGCTAAAATTAGCATTTGATTTAAATATTCATAATACCATTGGTCAAGATTTAGTTGCAATGTGCGTAAATGATATTTTAGTTCAAGGTGCTGAGCCATTATTCTTCTTAGATTATTTTGCATGTGGAAAATTAAATATAAGTAAAGCTACAGATGTTATAAAAGGTATATCTGAAGGTTGCAAATTGGCAGGTTGTTCATTGGTAGGAGGTGAAACAGCTGAGATGCCAGGAATGTATTCAAAAGACGAATATGATCTTGCAGGATTTTGCGTAGGTGCTGTTGAGCGTGAAAATATTATAGATGGTTCAAATATCTCAGAGGGCGATTTAATAATTGGTATTGCTTCTTCTGGCCCACATTCTAATGGCTATTCGTTAATAAGAAAGATCTTAGAAAAAGAAAAAATTAATCTTAATGATGAAATAAATGGTGAAACCTTTGCAAACATTTTAATGAAACCAACAAGAATATACGTAAACTCGATATTAAATTTAATAGAAAAAGTTAATATACATGGATTAGTTCATATAACTGGTGGAGGTCTAATCGAAAATATACCTAGAATTTTGCAAGAAAATCAAAAAGCAACTTTAAAAAAAGAATCGTGGAGCATGCCAGTAATATTTGATTGGTTGAAAGAAAAAGCAAATATAAGTGATGAGGAGTTATATAAAACCTTTAATTGTGGAATTGGTATGGTTGTTATTATAGATCCTAAGGATAAACAAAAAACAAAAGAAATTTTATCCAGCAATGACGAGATAGTTTATACGCTTGGAGAAATATCTAATAGAAATTTAAATGAACCACAATCAAAAGTTATTTAAGTTAATTTTCCCATTTGTACTTATTTTTTTTACATTAAGTCTCACAGCAAAGCCATTTCCAAAAAGTTTTCATATTGAATATCAACTTTATCAAGAAAAAAATATTTTAGGTAAAGTTGAAGTAGATTTTAAAAATAATAATAATAAATATGTAATAAAAGCAAAAACAAAGGCTGAAGGTATTATGAAACTTCTGGGTGATAGAGAAATTATTAGTAAAGGTAAAGTAAGCTCAAATGGATTTTTACCTCAAGTATTTAAAATCAAAAATAAAAAAAAATCAAAAAAAAATATTTTAGCTATATTTGATTCGAAAAAAAAGGAATTAAAAATAAGCTATAAAGGAAATATAGATACTTATTTATTAAAAAAAAATCAACTAGACTTATTGACATATTTATATCAATTTAATTTTGAATCATTAAATAAAAAAAATTATAAATTTAACATAATTGATGGGAAAAAAAACCATACATATTTTTATAAGAAAGTAAGACAAGAAATTATTACAACCTCTAAAGGTGATTTAGAAGCGGATGTTTATGAAGGTAGAATAATAGAAAAAAAGAATTCAGAACACTTGTTATGGATATTAAGAAATCCTTATCGATTCCCTATAAAAATTGAGTTACAAACTAAAATAGGCATTAATATTAATCAAGTGTTAGTAGAAACGAATTTATTTTAAGAGAAAATGATCAATCGTTACTTACTATATGGTGTAATAATCTCAATTGGAATTCATTTTGTATTTTTATTAAATATAAAATTTAAAGAAAATTCTGAAAAGATTTTAGATATTCAATTAGTTCATTTACCACCAAAATTTAATAAAGAAAATATAATTGAAAATAAAAGTTTTGAAAAACTAAAGTTACATGAGCCATTAGTTGATAAAGTGGTAAAAACAAATCCAAAAGAAGAAATAAAAGAAGAATATTGTAAATTATGTGAACCAGTAAAAGAACTTGCCCCACCAACAAAAAAAATTATCTTTGGTGAGACAGTTAATTCTATTTTAATTGAGTATAAAGTATTTCATGATCTTGGCCCAAATAAAGGATCAATTAAAAAAATAAAACCATTCGGAAGTGATGGATCCTTATCAAACGATTCTGAAACTAAGTCAATTTCTGAAGTCGGTAATCTAAAAATTAATTATAAAATTAATGATAATAAGTATGATATTAACTATATTGCAAATGCAAAAGGAGTAACTTCGATTTTTTATTCAAAACCTTTGACTCAAAAAAGTAAAGGTATTATTAATAAAAAAGGTTTAAAGCCAGAATATTATTTATATAGTCATGGAATAAAAAAGAAATCTGAGGTTATCTTTGATTGGCAAAGAAAAACTTTAACTATTAAAAGAAAGGAAAAAATAAAAACATATGATTTAATTGATGAAGCCCAAGACCAATTAAGTTTTATGTTTCAATTTATGTTTTTAAACCCATTAGATAAAATGCAGATACCAATAACTAATGCAAAAGTTTTTAAGATTTATAATTATCATTATGTTGACGAATTAGATATTAATACTAAATTAGGAAATTTAAGTACTCTTCATGTTGCAAAATTTAATTATCAAACTCCAGAAAGAATCGATTTATGGTTAGCGAAAGAATATGGATATTTACCTGTCAAAATAGCAATAACTCAGGATGATTTAAGTATAATTATTCAGCAAATAGAAATTTTAAATATAAATAAAGTCAATGAATAAGTCAGTAATAAAAGCATGTTCAGAAATTTTAAAAGAACATTTTATAAAATTAAATCCTGCGGATAAACAACTAAGTAATTTTTTTAGGGATAATCACCATTTTGGTAGGCGAGATCGATTGTGTATTGCTGAATTGTATTATGGAGTAATTAGAAATAAAAGATATTTAATTGAAAATATAAATAACGAGAATCCAAAAAAATTAGCAATAATTTATTTATCTCTAATTTTGGGTAAAAGTATCAGAGAATTATCAAGTTTTCTTGATAAACAAGATTTAATCTGGCTTAAAGAAAAAAAATCAAATAAAGTTGAGATTACAAAGTGGGCTTCTAAATTTAGTTTACCGGATTGGTTATGGGAAAAATTTTTGGTACAGTATGGCCAAGAAACATCAATTAGTTTAGCGCAAAGTCTTCTTTTACCAGCTAATTTGAATTTAAGAGTCAATTTGTTAAAAGAAAAAGATATTTTAAAAGTTTTAAATAGTTTAATTTCTAGTATTCCAGAACTTCAAAATGAAATAATCAAAACAAATTTATCTCCAATATCAATATCTTTACCAAGAGGAACATCAATACAAAAAAATCTATTATTTTTAGATGGTCTTGTTGAGATTCAGGATGAAGCTAGTCAGATAATAACATTTTTAGTAAACCCTAAACGTGGCAATATGGTAGCAGATTTTTGTGCTGGGGCTGGGGGGAAAACATTGGGTATTTCAGCAATGATGAAAAATACTGGCAGAGTGTATGCATTTGATATTTCGGATAACAGATTAGCTAATTTAAAAAAACGATTAAAAAGATCTGGAGCATCTAATATTGTTACTCACAAAATAATAAATGAAAATGATACTAAGATTAAAAGATTGAGAAATAAATTTGACCGGGTTTTAGTTGATGCTCCATGCACTGGGCTAGGAACATTAAGAAGAAATCCTGATTTAAAGTGGAAACATTCTCTGGAATCTTTAAATGAGTTAAATATAAAACAAAATTTAATAATTAGTTCAGCTTCTAAATTGTGTAAAGTTGGCGCTAACTTAATTTATGCTACTTGTAGTCTTTTAAAAGAGGAGAATGAAGATATCGTAGATAATTTTTTATTAAAAAATAAAAATTTTAGAATTCTTTCTCCAAATTCAATTTTTACAAAATATGGTATACCATTAAACTCAGACAAATATATTAAATTAACTCCAGATGAACATAAAACTGATGGTTTTTTCTCAGTTATTTTAGAAAGATTTGAATAATTATGAATATAAATAAGTCAATTTTTATTGCTGCCTCCTTAGGTATTATTTTAGGTTTAATAATTAATTTTTTACCTAATTTATTTTTTGTTGACTATTTATTAGTAATTACTGATTTAGTTGGCCAGCTTTTTATTAAAAGTTTAAAAATGATTTTAGTTCCTTTAGTTTTCTTTTCTATCGTTGTAGGAGTTTCTAATTTAGGTAAGGGAAAGAATTCAAGTTTAATTTGGAAATCAACTTTATTATATTTTGTTACGACTATGTCTATTGCTATTACTTTAGCACTAGTTGTTATGAATATTATCCAACCAGGTATTGGTATAAATATTGAATCTTGGCAGCTATCTGATAGCTTACCTTCCGAGACGATGACAATCCCAGAATTTTTAAAGCAATTTTTATTAAGTTTATTTGCAAATCCATTTGATTCTCTTGCTTCCGGAAAGATTCTACCACTCATTATTTTTTCAATTATTATTGGCATTGCTTTAAATGATAGAAATAAAAAACTCAAAGCAGCTAAAGATCTTTTTACAAGTCTTTATGAAGTAATGCTAAAAATTGTTCATTGGGTAATGTTATTTGCTCCTTTTGGTATATTTGCCTTACTTATAAATATGGTTGTTAATCAGAATATGGAATTATTTTCTCAATTAGGAATTTTTATTTTTACCGTAATATTTTTAATTTTATTTCATGGATTAATTATTTTGCCAGCAATTTTATTTGTCTTAACCAAAATGAATCCTTTATTTTTTTGGAAAGAAGGTAGGCCAGCTTTTATTACTGCGTTTGCTACAAGTTCAAGTGCAGCAACACTTCCTATAACGCTAAGTGTAGCAAATGATAATTTTAAAACATCTAAAGAAATATCTAATTTTGTACTTCCTTTGGGGGCAACTATGAACATGGATGGTACTGCATTATATGAAGCTGCTGCTGCTTTATTTATCGCAAATTTAGTTGGGATGGATTTAACTTTAGCACAACAACTCATATTATTTTTTACTGCAATGGTTGCTTCTATAGGTGCTCCAGGAATTCCAAGTGCTGGTATGGTTACTATGGCAATGGTTTTACAGGTTTTAGGATTACCTTTAGAAGCACTAGCTATTCTTTTACCAATGGATAGATTGATTGACACGTTTAGAACTACAATTAATGTTGAAGGTGATTTAGTAGGAGCACTAATTGTTAATAAAATTACAAAGTTTTAGATTTTTTTTCGAGCATGCCAATTAATAAAGAATATGCTGAGGGAATAACAATTAATGTTAGTAATGTAGAAGAAATCATTCCTCCAATTACAGCAATTGCTAGTGGACCATTAGACTCAGAACCAGCCCCATAACCCAAAGCAGCTGGCATCAATGCAAGAATTAATGTCAGAGATGTCATTAAAACTGGACGAAGACGAATAGGGCAAGCTTCAAGAAGCGCTTGATCTGTTTTTTTTCCAGAATTTTTCAATTGATTGGTCATATCTACTAATAAAATAGAATTTTTAGCAACAAGTCCAATTAAAAGTACCATACCTATCATTGAGTAAATATTGAGACTATTTTCAGTAACCCATAATAAAAATATTCCACCAACTATAGCTAATGGCTGCGCTAACATAACTATTAAGGGTTGAAAAAATGAGTTAAAAAGGCTCGCTAAAACCATATAAAGAAGTATCGTTGCAAGAAAAAAAACAAAAATTATATTACTCATTGTCTTTGCAAATTCTTTAGCTTGACCCTCAAGTTGAATAGAGTATTCACCTGGTAGAATATTTTTACTATTTTGCTTAACTAATTTAACTGCTTCTCCAAGTGAAATTGTTGGATTTGAATAAAAATTAGAAGAATATTGTAAATTTTGTCTTCCCATTACTGCAGGACCAAGTTCTTGATTGAAGGATGCAATACTATCAAGTCTTACTAATTCCCCGGATTTTCCTCTTAAATATATTTTATTTAAATCATTTAATTTATCAAAGGAGCCTTCTTTAGCCTTCATTCTAATATCGTATCTATGGCCATCGCCAGGCTCATCATTAAATCTTGCAACATCTAATCCATTACTTAATACTGAGATGGATTCAGCAATATCAGCTCCACTAATTCCGAAGCTAGAAGCTCTTTCTCTATCAATATTTAAAATCATTTGGGGAAGATTAAGTTGTAAATTAAGATCAAAGTTTCCTAAACCTTCAATTTCTGATAATTTAATCAGAAGTTCATCACTTAAATCAGCAACCTTTTCAATGTTCGGCCCAGTAATTGAAAATTGTAATCTCTCTGAACGCCTTCCTCCAGCAAATGAAACCCCTGATGGGAAAGCTTTTACTCCTGCAAGTTGACTAAAGTCTTTTCTCATTTTATCCATAATTTCCGCTTGAGATAATACGCGCTGACTTTTTTCTTTGAGCCTAACACTTATGAATCCGCTGTTGACTTGACCTCGACTTCCCAATCCAATAGATGAAAAAACACTAGCTGTATATTCATTATATTGATTAATAATTTTTTCAATCTCTAATAATTTATTATATGTATAGTCCATATTAGAACCTAAGGGGGTTTTAAATCTTACTGTGAAACGGCTTTCGTCTTGTTCGGGAACTAATGTCTTTTCAACTTTTGAAAAAAGAATACTACTAGCAAGAACAATAATTAAACTTGTAATTAAAACTTTTAGTCTATGTGATAAGGACCAAGATAGTATTTTTTTATAAGTCATATCCATTCTTTTAAAGAAAATATCTAAACCTTTAAGCCAAGAAACTTCTTTTTCCTTCATAGCTAAAAATTTTGAACATAGCATTGGCGTTAAGGTTAATGAAATAATTAATGAAACTAATATTCCAGCCGTGACAACGATTGCAAAGGATTCAAAAAAACGTCCCATTATTCCATCCATAAATATTACTGGAGCAAAAATACACACTAAAGCCAGTGATGATGCAAGAACTGCAAATACTACTTCTTTACTACCATTAATAGCCGCATTGAAAATATTTTTATCAATATGTTTTTGATGCCTAAAAATATTTTCGAGAACCACAATAGAGTCATCAACTACAACACCAATTAATAATATTAATGCGAGTAAAGTCATACTATTAAAAGTAAATCCATAAAAATACATAACTGCAATTGCTCCAAAAAGTGAAATGGGAATTGCAATTGCAATGATGAATGTAGATCTAAGAGATTTTAAAAAAAATAGTACGACCAATGCAGCTAATAAAGTACCTTCAAGGATATGATTTTGTAAAGCTTTAACCATTGATTTTATGTAAATAGAATCATCTGTTGATACCATTAAGTTCAAACCTGGCGGCAAACTTGGCCTTATTTGAGTGTCAACTTTTTCTTTAATTTTATTAATAATATCAACTGTATTAGAATTTGCTACTTTGATAATCCCAAGACCTATAGACGGCTTGTTGTTGTGGCGAGCAGTTTGTCTATAATCATCTAATCCATCAACTACTTCTGCAATATCATCAATTTTAATAGGGCCTCCATTTCGATATGTAACGATCATTTTTCTTAAGTCTTCAATAGTATGAAATTCTAAATCAAGTTTAAACATTTTTTCCGATTGAGCTCTGACGAGAAAACCACCCGGTAATTGAACATGTTCTTTTTTGAAGGCAGTAACTAAATCGTTAGCAGTAATTTTTAATGCTGACATTTTTTCAGGAAGTAAGTTGACTCTTATAGTTCTATCTCTTCTTCCTCCTAATGTGACATAACCAACTCCATCAACTGTTTCTAATTTTTTCTTTAAAATATTATTTGCATAAAGATTTAACTGTTGCACAGTTCTATCTCCAGTTAGCCCTAACCACATGATTGCACTTGCATTGGTTTCAACTTTTCTTACAACAGGAGGGACAATATCGTCAGGTAATCGTCTTGTAACCCTTCCGACTTTAGATTGAATTTCATTAAACGCAACTTCAATATCTTTATCTAAATTAAATGTTATGCTAACGACAGAAACACCCGGAGACGATTCAGATTTTATAGACTCAATTCCTGGAGTTGTATTTACAGCTTCTTCAATAATATTAGTAATGCTTGAATCAACAATTTCAGGATTAGCACCTTCTAGAGTAGTTGTTACTGAAAGAATGGGAAATTCAATCGTTGGAAATTTATCGATACCAATTTTTTGAAAACTAATAATACCCAATAAAACAAATATTGCAGATATCATCCAAGCTAAAACATGTCTTCGTATTGAAATTTCAGGTAATGTCATATTTTAGGGAGTCGAAACCTTAACTTTAGTTTGATCAGTGAGATATCCGGCGCCGTCTAATGCAACTATTTCATTTTTATTTAAACCAGAAACAACCTCTATAAGACCATTTTGATTAATACCAATTTCAATATTCCTTTGCTCAACTTTATTTTCATTAACTACATAAACTACTTGGCCTGCTGGTCTTAAAACAACACTTTGTTCTGGTACAGCTAACCCTTCTCTTGTGCTGAAAATAATTGTACCTTTAACACTAGCACCAGCTTGCCAACCAGATTGGTTATTAATATCAGCTATAACATCTATAGATCTGCTGTCAGCCATTAATTTAGGTTTTAATTCAGCAATTTTTACTGAAATTATATTTGGTGAAGTAGGGCTTTCAAGTGTTATTGGTATACCAGATTTTAATTTGGATACTAATTTTTCAGGGAATGGGATATGAGCCCTAAGTTTTTTATTATTAATTATTTGAAATATGGGATCACCTATTTTTAAGAAATCTCCAATGGATGGAATTTGTTTTTCTACTTTTCCTGAAATTGGAGCATAAATTTTAGTTTTTTTATAATTTGATTCTGCAATATCTTTTTTTGCTAAAGCCACTTCTAACTCTTCAAAGGTTTCAGTTTTTTCCGAAAAAAGTGCATCAAGTGCATTTGGAGAAATAAATTTTTTCTCAACTAATTTCTGATTTCTTTCAAAGTTCTTTTTCTGATTAGTGAGTCGTGTTTCTAATCGCCTAACTTCTGCTTTAGCAAGTGATAATTGATATTTGTAGTCTTTAGTTTCTATTTCTGCAAGAAGGTCTCCTTTATTTACTAATGAACCAGGCTTTGTATGTAATTTTGCAATTTTACCTGTTATTTCAGCAGAAATTGTGGGATCAATAATTCCTTCAATGGAGCCAATAGCAGTTTCTCTATCTTCAAATTCTTTTAAAATTACTTTACTAGTAGTTATGTATATTTCTTTTTTGGTATTTTTCTTTTTAGTTTCATTATCACCACAACTAATAAGAAGAAATGATAACAAAATTAAAATTACAGCTTGTTGTAAATTATTTAACATTAAGATTTTCCATTTTTATCAAGTCCCAGTTAAAAAATGGACCTGGGTCAGTTTTTCTTTTTGGTGCAATTTGATTGTGACCAACAATATCATTAATTTGATATACTTTATATAGACATTTTAAGAGATTTATAAGTTTCATATATTGTATATTTTCAAATGGAATTAAATCTGAACCCTCAAGTTCTATACCGATTGAAAAGTCATTACAATTTAGTTTATTTTTCCAATTTGAATCCCCTGCATGCCATGCTCTATTTTTGCATGAAACAAATTGGATTAATTCCCCATTCCGTTTTATAAGGAAATGAGCAGAAACTTTTAACTTATTAATTTGTTTAAAATAAGGGTCCTGATTAGTATTAAGTTTATTTGTAAAAAAATCTTCAATATATTTTCCACCAAATTTATTTGGTGGCAAGCTTATACTATGAATGACAACCATGTTAATTGATATATTTTTAGGGCGATTATCATAATTAGGTGATTTAATAAAATTTACGCCTACAATTAGGCCATCTTGATTTAATTCGTAAAAGTTATGTGGTGAGCTCATTTAAATCGCTTATAATCTTTTCATGTTTAACTTATGGAAAGTCTAATGGTTTTTGTTAATTTTTGCATTAAATTACTTGCAATAAGGAGAAGGTAAATGTTTGAGTGGATTACTAATAATTATGACTATATTGTATTTGGTATCGTAGATAATGGGGTGATGCTAATAGGCGCATTCTTTGGTTTAGGGCTAGAAAAATACTTACCTAAAAATATGCAAGTTGGATTAGGAGCAGTTTTAGGAGCAGGGTTAGGTAATGCACTTAGTGACTTTGCTGGAGGCGCAGTTAGTGCAAATTGGTCTTTGGCGTTTGGAACAGGTTTTGGATGCTTGCTTGCTTTATTTGCAATACCTGTATTTTATGTAATTCAGAAAAATTTAAGCAAATAGATAATTTTATTTTAAAACTTTTTGGATGTCTCTTTTATGAACTTATAATTCAAATTGCTATATGGTTCATAGTTACTTTTCTTATTATATTTATTTTTAATTTTGAAGTAGGTTCTCACCCACATTTTTTACAATTTATTTTGTGGTTAGTATCAGGAGCATATTTTATTATTTCATGGTCTATTGGAGGACAAACACTTGCAATGAGAGCATGGAAATTAAAATTAATTACACCAAATAATCATTGGTGGTTTTTTTATGTGAGATATATATTTGCAAGCGCTGGCCTTTTTCTTTTTTTTATCTCTTTTATATATGTAATTTTTAATAAAGAAAGGAAATTCGCCCATGATTTAATTTTGGGATCGAAAATTATAAACGTTCAATTTTAAATATTAAATATAGTCCAATAGATAAAAATATCAGGGTTGGTATTAATGAGCTCATAAATGGTTGCCAGTCATTTAAGAGTCCTATATGGCGTATCATGGTGTTAAGAATTTGATAAGAAATTCCAATTACAATCCCTAGAAACATTTTTAAATATTTTCCACCTGATCTTTCCTGTAAAAAACCAAACGGTATTGCAAAAATTAACATTACAAGAGGCATAATTGGGTGAATTAATTTTTCCCATAAGGCAATCTCATATCGCGTTACTTTTTGATTATTTAATTTTAAATAATTTATAAATTTAGCTAGATTAATTGTAGACATTTTTTCAGGAGATATTATTA
This sequence comes from Nitrosomonadales bacterium, assembly GCA_028344855.1. Taxonomy (GTDB): domain Bacteria; phylum Pseudomonadota; class Gammaproteobacteria; order Burkholderiales; family Methylophilaceae; genus BACL14. Next base: position 13,813 of record JAOMCC010000010.1, read on the forward strand.
ATGCGTTCATCATTTCTGGCCTAATTAATGACTTCCAGTTTCCTTTTTTAATATTTGTTGATGTAACTTTTTCTTCGCCTAAAAAAGTTAAAGAAATATTATTTAGTTTCCATTGGCCATCTTCAAAATTACCTTCTTTTGCGTTTACAATAGTTCTTAGTTTAAAATCTTTATCAAATTCGTAAATATGAATATCTTCTAGAGAACTATCTGGTAAAACGTTTTCAATATTTACAAAACTTTTACCATCTTTTATCCAAAATCCAGATTTAAATTCTTGACTTACAACTGAGTCAGTAGAGCTGATTTTTAAACGTTGGGCATTTTTTTCACTATTTGGGCTAATTAAGTCACCTATAAAAAATGTAAGAAAGCAGAAAAAAAGCCCAACATATATTAGAGAAATCGCAATTTTTCTAATGGATAATCCACTAGATCGCATAACAGTAAATTCTGAATTTTGAGAGAGTTCTCCAACTGTATACATTGCTCCAATAAGAACAGCTAAAGGTATGATTTCATAGAGATGACCAGGAACACTTAAAAGAACATAATTAAAAATTTGAAATAAACCATAACCACCTTTACCGAGGTCGTTAATTTCCTGAATAAAATCAAAAAAAGAAAAGAGTGCTATCAAACCAAGCATAATCATGGCTATGCTAATAAAAAATTCTTTATTTAAATATTTTGTTATTTGACTCATTTTCTTCTTTTGAAAATTTTCGTTGGCAATAAAGGAAGATTTAGTGATCTTCTGTAGAGAAGGTAAATAGCAATAGCCCCAAACGATAAATGAACTGGCCAAAGACCATACCAAATTTTTGAATTACCAATTGAAACAATACTATGAGATACACCTAGCATGTTGTTATAAATTACAAATAGTAATAAAGCTATAATGATATTAGCAGAACGCCCTGATCTTGGGTTTATAACACTTAAAGGTATAGCAAGAAAAATTAGTAGTAATGCTGAAACAGGTAATGAAATTCTCCAATATAATTCTGCTTTATATCTACTTGAATCTGATTTAAGAAGTTCTAAAGTACTTTTTGCCTCATAAACTTCACCAACTTTTATTATTTTAGGAGCTTCTTTTTCAATAAGTATGCCGTACTCTTCAAAATATGTGGTGGAAAATTCTTGGCTATTTGACCTTCCTTCATATCTTTTACCTTTTTTCATAATGATGTAGTCTTCACCTTTTTCATTTTTTTTTCTTTCCCCTTCATTGGCTACAATAACTCCAACTTTTCCATTTTGAACGGACTGAACAAAGATATTTTTAACTAAATTTCCAAGCTCACTAAATCCTTCTACATAAAAAATACGGTTATCTGATTTTGATTCTTTAAAAATTCCAGGGGTTATAGTTGATAATTCATCCCTACTTTTTAAACCTTTTTTAAATTCTTCAGCTTTGTGGACTGCCCATGGACTAATATAGAATGATAAAGATGCTATTAAAATAATTATGGGCAAACTAAAAATAAATATTGGCCTAATTAAGCTTAACAAACCTAATCCAGAGCTGAACCATATGACCATCTCACTGTCTTTATACCAGCGAGTTAACGTTATTAAAATTGTTAAAAAAAGTGTTAATGAGAGTAATAGTGGTAAATGTTTGAGTAAATTAAAAACTAGAATAGTATCAATTGCATCATTAGGTATAATGCCTTTTGCAGCTAAACGGAAAATGTAAACAGACCTTTGAGCTACAACTACTCCAGATAGGATTAAAATAGTAGATAATGAGGTATAAAATAATTCTTTTGTTAAAGACGTTTTAAATAGCATGACTTTAAAGTTTAGATTTGAATATAATAAGGATATTAAATGAAATTCACCATAAAAACAGAATTAATTACAAAGATACCTGCTGACATTATTGCTCTGGCAGTTAATGATAAGAATCAAATATTAATTGAAAAACAAATAGATGCATTGACTTTGAAGTATTTGAATAATATTTTGAGGCTTGGCGATCTTAATAAAAGAACCGGCTCATCTTTATTAGTTCATGGCGCTAATAAATATTCAAGAATAATTTTATTAAGAGTTGGAGTTCATGCAGATTTAAGCCCTAAAGAATTTTTTAAAGGAATAGTTAATGTATCCAATGAGCTAAAAAAAATAAATGTTACAAAGATCATATTCCCAATTAATCAATTTGTTAATAAATTGATAACAGTAAAAGCCACTTCAGAATATCTTGTTAGAGCTTTAGTTGATAATGGGTATAGAATAAATTCCCTAAAAACTCAAAATAAATCTAAAGCTACTGATTTCCAAGTTTTTCTTCAAACAAACAAATCTTCTTTAAAAGATACTAAACAAGGACTTAAGAATGGCCAAGCTATTGCAAAAGGTGTAAACCTTACTAAAGACCTTGGTAATTTACCTCCAAATATTTGTACACCAACTTATCTTGCTAGCGAAGCAAAAAAATTATCACGTGAATACAAAATGAAAGTAACTGTGTTAGATCAAAAGCAAATTGAAAAGTTAAAAATGGGATCTTTTCTTGCAGTGGCTAAAGGGAGTAGAGAGGCACCTAAATTTATAGTCTTGGAACACAAGAGGGGGCCAAAAAATAAAAAACCAATAGTATTAGTAGGCAAGGGAATCACATTTGATGCAGGAGGTATTTCAATTAAGCCCTCGCCAGATATGGATGAAATGAAATATGATATGGGTGGTGCTGCAACAGTTTTAGGCGTAATGAAAACAGTAGGAGAATTAAATCTATCCTTAAATGTAATTATGGTTGTTCCAACATGTGAGAATTTACCTGACGGAAAAGCTGTAAAACCAGGAGATATCGTCAAAAGTATGTCTGGACAAACTATAGAAGTCCTCAATACTGATGCCGAGGGCAGATTAATTTTATGTGATGCTTTGACTTATTCAGAAAGATTTAAACCTGAAGTTGTTATTGATGTAGCAACTCTAACAGGTGCTTGCGTTATTGCATTAGGACATCATATTTCTGCAGTATTTACTAATTATAATCCATTAGCTGATGAGTTGACCGCTGCTGGAGAAACAGCATTAGATCCAGTATGGCATATGCCAATGTCGGATGAATACCAACCACAACTGAATAGTAATTTTGCAGATATGGCAAATATTGGTGGGCGAGCAGCAGGTAGTATAACGGCGGCTTGTTTTTTATCAAGGTTTGCTAAAAAATATAATTGGGCTCATATAGATATTGCTGGAACTGCATGGAAGTCTGGAAAAGAAAAAGGGTCTACAGGTAGACCAGTAAGTTTATTAAGTGAATACCTTATCAATCGAACAGTAAAGTAAAAATTAATCTTTAATTAATTTTAGATATTCTTGTTTAGATAAATAATTTTCTTTATTGATTTCTAAATCAAAAGAAATACTACATAACCAAGTTTCATGTGGCGATTCATTTATCTTTTCTGGTTTCTTAAGGGTATCTTGATTAATTAAAATAATTTCTCCATTCGCAGGAGCTATAATATCTGAAGCAGTTTTAACAGACTCAATGGTCCCAATGGAATCATTAGAATTAAACTTTTTTCCTAAAGTTAGATCAATATAGATTATATCTCCAAGTAAATCTTGAGCAAAATTAGTAATACCTAAATAGAATTGGTTATCTTTGTAAGATTTTATCCATATATGTTCTTTTGTATAAAATAAATCATCTATATAATTCATTGTTTCTCCATATCAAAAATAATACTATAAATATTAAAGTGACAAATAAAATTAAACTGTATATCATCATGTGAAGTTAAATTAATCAAGGGTTATTAGTGAATTTTTATTTTAAAAGCTTTTTTTTAGCTGTTTTTTTATTTTTACCACCTACTAATTTAACCTTTGCAAAAGATTCCTCTAATTTAAAATCACCAAGTCTCTATGTAAAAAACAGTAAAAGTTTAAAAGTTCGCTCACTAAAAGCGATGGTAGTTAATCATGATACTGGCGAAGTTATATATCAAAAAAATGCAGACGCAAGAGCATCAATTGCATCTTTAACAAAATTAATGACTGCTATGGTCGTTCTTGATTCAGGATTAGATCTTAGTAAAAAAATTAAAATAACAAAAGCTGATATCGATAGAGTTAAGAGAACTACCTCAAGATTACCAATTGGAACTAAACTCAGTAGATATGAACTATTAAAGGCATCATTAATATCATCTGATAATAGGGCTGCTTTTGCTTTAAGCAGATCATATCCATCTGGAAGAAAAGGTTTTATTAATGCTATGAATGTTAAAGCAATACAATTAGATATGCAGAAAAGCCAATTTCGAGACCCTACTGGGCTAGATAAAGGAAATATTTCAACTGCAAAAGACTTATTGAAATTAGTCCGTGCTGCTTATCAATACTCTTTAATAAGAGAATTAACAACTTCTCCATCAGAAAATATTAAGATTGGTAAAAGAAGGAATGGTATAAATTTTAATAACACTAACCCATTAGTTAGAAAAGGGGTGTGGGATATAGGTTTGTCGAAAACTGGGTTCATTAGGGAATCTGGCAGGTGTTTAGTTCTTCAAACAGTAATTAATGAAGAACCAATAATTATTATATTGTTAAATTCTTATGGAAGGTTAACTCGTTTTGCTGATGTTAAAAGAATTAGAAATTGGATGAATAGAATAAATAAAAAGAAAACTTAATTAAGTTTCTTCATAATTAACTCTTTTTTGCTGGTTTCTTTTTTGCTGGTTTCTTTTTTTTACTTTCTTCTTCTGTTTCTTTTTTTGATAATAGGCTTAATGATTTTTCCAGGCTAATCGATTCCAGATCAACATCTTTAGCAATATTTACCTTTAATGTGCCTCTTTGAATATAGTAGCCAAACCTACCTTTATAAATGTCAATAGATTCTTTTTTTTCTGGATCATCTCCAATCTTTCTGATTGGTTTAAGAAGTTCAATAGCTTGTTCTTGGGAAATTTCAAATATATTTTGATCTTTAGATATAGATTTAAATTTTCCATTATGATTAACATAAGGTCCAAATCTCCCAATATTTGCGATAATTTTTTTACCAGTTTCTGGATGCTCACCTAAATCTCTAGGCAATGAAATTAGTTTTAAAGCTGTCTCTTCATTAAGATCTGCTAATGGAATTTCATTTGGAATTGTAATTCTTTTCGGTTTAATTTTTTTGTCAGCCTTTTGTTCTCCTAATTGAAGATAGGGTCCATATGGTCCAATTAATAAAAATATATTTGTGTTTGTTTTTTTATCAAAAGCAACTATTTTCGGTTCTTGAGGTAATTCACCATTTGAACTTCTTGTAAAGTCACAATCAGGATAACCAGAGCAGGCTATAAAATTTCCTCTTCGACCAAGTTTGGATAACAATGGTTTTCCACATTTTGGACACTCTTCATCAATATCTTTTTGTGTAATTTTAGAACGGTCTAAATCTTTTTTTTCATTAATTTGGTGATCAAAATCTTTCCAAAAATTATTTAATACAGATAACCATTCTTTTTTGTCAGCTGCAATATCATCTAGTTGAGATTCTAATTGAGCAGTGAAATCATAATCTACGTAATGACTAAAATGTTCAGTTAAAAAATCATTTACAACAACGCCAACATCAGTTGGCATAAATCGTTTTTTTTCAAGAAGAACATATTCTCTTTCTTGAAGAGTTGAAATAATACTAGAATAAGTAGATGGACGACCAATACCATATTCTTCTAAGGTTTTTACCAGACTTGCTTCGGAATATCTTGGAGGAGGTTCAGTAAAGTGTTGATCACCATATATTTTTTCAATATTTAGTATTTCACCAACCTCTAAAGGGGGCAATATTGAAGTATTTTCTTTTTCTTCAGAAGCTTCATCTTCATCTTCTAAATATACTGACATAAAACCTGGAAATCTTAAGGTTTGCCCAGATGCTCTAAAGATACTTTCGCCTTTTCCAATTTCAAGGTCTACACTTACTGCATCAAATATAGCAGGGGTCATTTGGCAAGATAATGTTCTTTGCCAAATCATTTCATAAAGTTTAAATTGTTCTTCGCTAAGGTATTTTTTTAAGCTTGCAGGAGTTTTGCTAATATCTGTTGGCCTTATAGCTTCGTGAGCCTCTTGGGCATTTTTTGATTTTGTTTTATAACCAATAGCAATTTGTGGCAGATACTCAGGCTCATAATTACTTTTTAGATAATCTCTTATTTGGTTAACTACTTCGTTTGAAAGAGTTACAGAGTCAGTTCTCATGTATGAAATAAGGCCAACTGTTTCATTTTCAGTATCAATACCTTCATATAATTTTTGTGCAATAATCATAGTTCTTTTTGTTGTAAATCCTAGCTTTCTTACAGCTTGTTGTTGCAATGTAGAAGTAGTGAAGGGTGCTAATGGTTTTCTAGATCTTTGTTTTTTTTCAACCCTAGAAATTCTTGTTTTACCGGCACTTTTTAAAAGTAATCCACCTTGAATTTTTTCACTTTGGGTCTTTTCAGTAACAGTAAATTGTTCTACTTTTTCATTATCTAGAAGATATAGTTTTGAAGTGAATTGAGATTGTTTTTTTTTAGCCTCCAAATGAATAGTCCAATATTCTTTTGAAACAAACTTTTTAATTTCTTCTTCACGTTCCATTATTAATCTTAGTGCTGGACTTTGAACACGACCTGCAGAAAGGCCGTAACGTATTTTGGACCATAATAAAGGAGATAGATTAAATCCTATTAGATAATCTAATGCTTGTCTTGATTGTTGAGCTCTCACAAGAGCAATTGCTATATCTCTTGGGTTTTCAATTGCTTGAATGATTGCAGACTTTGTAATTTCTTGAAATACAACTCGTTTGATTAATTTATTTTTTAGTAATTTTTTTTCATTTAATATTTCAGCAATGTGCCAAGCTATTGCTTCTCCCTCTCTATCGGGATCAGTTGCTAAAAGTATTTCGTCAGAATTTTTGACTGCTTTTTTAATAGCATCTATATGTTTTTTATTTCTATCAATAAGAGCGTATTTCATTTCAAAGTTATTTGTATTTATACCTTCGGACTTTGGAAGAAGATTTCTTATATGACCATATGATGCTAAAACTTCAAAGTCACCTCCTAAATATTTAGATAATGTTTTTGCTTTTGATGGAGATTCAACTATTAGAAGTTTTGTCATTATTATTTAATAGGTATTTGACTTATAAAAATTATGCATCATAAGGATAAAATTAAAACTATTCAAGTTTAATTAAAGAAATTATAAAATTTTAATCTTTAATTTAAAGTTATAGTATTAACATATTTATTCGCTTTGAAAAGATCTGCCACCATCTACATTTAGAATGTGGCTAGTAATAAAGTTAGAATTTAATAACAAAAATTCAACTGCTTTAGCAACATCATCTGGCTCACCAACTTTTTTTAGCATTGTCTGTGAAATTACTTTCTTACGATAAGAGCTATTAAACTCATTAGAATTTTCTGGCCATAGAACAGGACCTGGAGCAACTGCGTTTACTCTAATTTCTGGACCAAGTTCTTGAGCTAATGATTTAGTTAAGTTAGTTAACCCTGCCTTAGCAATTGAATAAATAATATAATTTTCTTTAGGTTTTGTTATATGAGCATCTGTGATATTTATTATCGAACCATTATTTTTTTTTAGAAAAGGAGCAGCTTCTTTGCATAGAAATAATGGTGCCTTTAGATTGCTTCCAATAAGATTATCCCAGTTCAGCTGATCAATTTGATTGATATTAGTTGGGTAGTAAGTTGAAGCGTTATTAATAAGAAAATTTAGTTGTCCATAAATTTTGATAGTTTCGTTAATTATTTTTGAGTAACTCTTAGGGTCTAAAAGATCTGCTTTAATTAGTGATGCAGAATTTTTTCTTTGCTTATTTAATTCATCTCGAAGTGATATAGCTTCTTTTTCTGAAGTTTTATAATGAATAATTAAATCAATATTAGCTTTATGAAGTCGACGGGATATAGATGCACCAATTCGTTTAGCACCTCCAGTAACTATGGCTATTTGTTTTTTTTTATTCATTTTTAATTTAAATATTATTTAAAGTTATTATAATCTATCAATATGAACAATTTACCAAAACTAACTATAATTTTTTAATGCCAATTTCAAAAAATAGACCCATTAGAAGTTATGTATTAAGACAAGGTCGTTTAACTAAGTTTCAGGCAAATGGTATTAAATTACTATCTCCAATGTATTTAATTCCTTTTGAATCAAATACTATCAAATGGGATAATATTTTTGAGAATAAAGGTAAAAAAATCATTGAAATAGGTTTTGGTATGGGCGATACAACTGCTGAAATTGCTGAGACTCTTACTAAATCAAATTTTATTGCTATAGACGTTCATCCCCCTGGAGTTGGAAATCTTTTAAATAAAATTAATGAAAAAGAACTGAAAAATTTAAAAATAATTCAATATGATGCAGTAGAAGTTTTAAAAAAAATGGTAATTAATAAAAGTCTTGATGCTATTCATATATTCTTTCCTGATCCATGGCACAAAAAAAGACATAATAAAAGAAGATTGATTCAGGAACCTTTCTTGGAATTGATAAGTAAAAAATTAAAAAAAAATGGTTATATTCATATAGCTACTGATTGGGAAGATTATGCTAATTCAATTATAAATATTTTTAATAAAAATGAATTTTATAAAATAAAGAATAGTAATTTTTTTAAAAAACCTTCTTATAGGCCTAAAACTAAATATGAAAATAGGGGTGTTAACTTAGGACATAAGGTTTGGGATATTATTTTTGTTAAGGTTTAACCAGCTTTGAATAATTTCATTAGCTTCTTCAATTCCCTGTTTTTTCAAACTAGAAAATAATTGGGCAGTGAATTTTGTTTGATATAAATTAACCCATTTTTCTCGGACAATTTTTTTTACATCCATAAGGGTTCTTAAAGATTTATCTTTAGATAATTTATCTGATTTTGTAAGTAATATATGAATTGGTTTTTGTCTAGGCGCAAACCAATCAAGCATTTGAATATCAAGCTTTGTTAGAGGTCTTCTTATGTCCATCACAATTATGAGCCCAGCCAAGCTATTTCTTTCTTGAAGATATCTAGGCAATGTTTCTATCCAATGATTTTTTACATTTTCGGGTACTTTTGCGTATCCATAACCTGGAAGATCAACAAGTGAAATATGATCGTCAATGCTAAAAAAGTTTATTAATTGGGTTCTTCCAGGCTGCTTACTGACATAAGCAAGACGATTTTGCTTACTTAATGAATTAATCGCACTTGATTTACCAGCATTTGATCTTCCTGCAAATGCAATTTCAATTCCTTCATCATTAGGAAGCTCATTAAAATGATTTACTGAAATATTGAATACAGCATTTTGTAAAAAAGCCATTTTTTTTCCTTTAACCTTGAGTTAATGCTATCACGTTGAGGCTATTTTAGTTAAAATGTAGCCTTTTTAGAGAATAAAGTTTGGAGTCTTAATGATAAATTTTTTTAGATACATTGTTTTCATGCTAATTTTTTTTAGTTTAGTCGGCGGTACTGAAAGTAAACTTTCTTCTCAAGAGATAGCTAGCACAAAAAAAATTATAAATAATTTATGTATTGCATGTCATGGAGAAGATGGCAACAGTCTAATTCCAGTTAATCCAAAATTAGGTGGACAGCATGCTGGTTATATTCTAAAACAACTTAAGAATTTTAAAAGTGGGTTAAGAGATAATGCAGTAATGGCTGGCATGGTTGCTAATTTAACTGAGCAAGAAATGATTAATTTAGGCTTTTATTTTTCAGAGCAAGATATTTTATTGTCAAAGGCAAAAATTAATGGCGTTGGATCAATAGGAGAAAAAATCTTTCGTGCAGGTATAAAAAATAAAGGAGTTGCGGCATGTGCCAGCTGTCACGGCCCATCAGGTCATGGAATACCAGATAAATACCCAAGATTAAATGCACAACATTCTGAATATACTCTTACACAATTAAAAGCATTTAGACTGGAATTAAGAAAGAATGATCCTGACACTGTAATGAGAACAATCGCTCAAAAACTCACTGAGCAAGAAATGAATGCTGTAGCGGATTATATACAAGGCCTAAGGTAGCTTATCTCTGAGAGCAACATGCAACTTAAATTAGCAAAAGTTGTCTATCCAACTAAAATATAGCGCATATAATTTTTGAAAAAATCGACTAAAAATATAAAAAGCTTTATCAATCTTTTAAGTACAATGCGATTTGCAATTACAATGTTTTCGCTTCTAGGAATTGCATCGATAATTGGCACAGTGCTTAAGCAAAATGAACCATACAATGACTATATTATTAAATTTGGTCAATTTTGGTTTAATATTTTTGAGAAACTTGGTTTGTATAACGTATACCAAGCTTTTTGGTTCCTTCTTATTTTAATTTTTTTAATTATCTCTACTTCACTTTGTATCTCTAGAAATAGCCCAAAAATACTAAAAGACTATAAAAGTTTTCAAGATCGAATAAGAGAAAAGTCTTTACTTGCTTTTAAGCATTCATATCAATTTAAGTTTGAAAAATTTAGTACAAAAAAAATTATATCTTTTTTAAATTTAAATAATTATAAGGTCAAACATAAAGTAATTGATGGGGGAGATTTAATTATTGCTAAAAAAGGAGACCTTCAAAAATTAGGTTATATTTTTACTCACTTATCAATAGTTATTATCAGTATTGGAGGATTACTAGATGGTAATTTAGTTTTTAAGATTCAGGAATTAACCGGCGTTAAACAGATTCAATTAGAGGATCAGCCATTATCAGAAATTCCAAAATCAGGAAAAATGAGTGAAAATAATCTGTCTTATAGGGCGAGTATTTTGCTTTCTGAGGGTGATACTAAAACTGCAGCAATTTTAAGGGCTAAGGAAGGCTATCTTGTTCAAGAGATTCCATTTTCAATAACATTGAAAGATTTTAAAATTGAACATTATTCCACAGGCCAACCTAAATCTTTTAAGAGTAATTTATTAGTAACAGATAAAGAGACAGGGAAATCAATAAATAAAACAATCAGCGTCAATAAGCCTTTAACCTATAAGGGAGTAACTATTTATCAAGCTGCTTTTGAGGATGGTGGTTCAAAACTAGATTTACTTGTTTGGAATTTAAATTCATCACAGCCAGCAGTTCAAATGAATTCCGAAATTTTTAAAAATAATGAATTGACTTTCGAACGACAAAAGCTAACTTTTGAATTTAATGACTTTAGAAATTTTAATATTTTAGATGTAATTCAAAATGATGAACAAAAACTAAAACTAAAACCAACAAATGTTGGACCTAATTTTCTATACAAAGTTAGGAATGAGTCTGGACAAGCTAAAGAGTATCAAACTTTTCAATTACCAATAATAGTAGATGATAAATATTTTTTCATGAGTGGAATGAGAAATTCACCTCAAGAAGAATTTAAATATCTTAAAATTCCTGCAGACCATAACCTTAGTATTGAGGGTTTCATGATTCTTAAATCTTTACTAAATGACCCAACAAAAGTTAAATATGCAATTGATAATGGCATTAAACAATCTGCATTTAAGAATATTGAACAAAAAAAAGCTTTTGAATTAGGAACGCGAAATGTTATCAATGCTTTTATAAAAGGTGGCTATGATTTTGTTATAAGAGATATGGATTTAAATATACCCCAAGAAGCATCAATAATAGATAAGGAAAAAGCTATAAAAACATATATAAATATTATTTTTTTAATTAGCCAAGAACTTATAAATACATATAAAGAAAATAATAAGGAGAAAATTATTTTTCCTGAAAATGATTCTCCAAGATTTATTCAGGATGCACTTACTGCTTATAGCGATAGTTTTTTTTATGGAATACCTTTATATCTTGAATTAAAAGACTTTAAGCATGTCCAAGCTAGTGGATTACAATTAACAAAATCCCCAGGAAAACCTTGGGTTTATTTGGGGTCAATTCTTTTGGTACTTGGTATTTTTTGTATGATTTATATTCAAGAAATTCGATTATGGATTTTTAAAAAAAAAGGTAGTAAAAATTTGATAGTTTCCTTAGCTACTAATAGAGATCGTTTAGATTTTGATAAAGAGGCATTAAAAGTCAGGGATCAAATTAAAAGAATTACAAATTAATAGGATTACTAAATGATAGAAAAAATAAAAGAAAAATTTTTAAAAAGCTATTTTGCATTAATTTTGGCTGTTTTAACTGCTTATGCAATATTGAAATTTAATAAATTTATGGATATTTATGAAATTTTTATTTTAATAGGTTCAACCATAACATTTAGTTGGATGGCAAAAGTATGGCCAAACTTTAGAGATTTATTTACAAGTATTCTTTTATTTTCTTTTATTTCTATTTTTCTGTATCAAGGTAGTTTGGAACAAATAGAGCTTAATTTTGTTCTTAAATACTTTTTAGCAAGCCAGTCCGCAATAATGTGGATGACAGCCCTATACCCCCTGAGTTTAACTATTTATTGGATTCATTTGTTCACTAAACAAGATTTTTATGGAAATCTTGCAACTAGAATAACTTGGATAGCTACAATGATTGGTTTTGTGGGATTGTTGGTACGATGGTATGAATCGTATTTAATAGGTATTGATGTTGGTCATATACCAGTTAGTAATCTATATGAGGTTTTTGTACTTTTTTGTTTGATTACATCTTTACTTTATCTTCACTATGAGGAGAAATTAAAAGAGAAAAAATTAGGAGCTTTTGTTCTTATCATAATTACTGCTGCTGTAGGATTTATACTTTGGTACACTTTTGAGAAAGGAGCTGATCAAATACAGCCATTGGTTCCAGCTCTTCAATCATATTGGATGAAGATACATGTTCCTGCAAATTTTATTGGATATGGAGCATTTTCAATTGCAGCTATGATTTCAGTTGCTTATTTGCTTAAAGAAAAAAATATTTTAGTAAAATATTTACCAGAGCTAAATATTTTAGATGAAATGACTTATAAATCAATTTCAATTGGATTTATTTTTTTTACGATAGCTACTATATTAGGCGCAATATGGGCTGCTGAGGCTTGGGGTGGTTATTGGTCATGGGATCCCAAAGAAACTTGGGCATTAATAGTTTGGTTAAATTATGCCGCATGGCTTCATTTAAGATTAATCAAAGGATTAAGAGGGTCATTGTTAGCTTGGTGGTCCTTGGCAGGTTTGGCAGTCACAACATTTGCTTTTCTTGGGGTTAATTTATTTTTGTCTGGCTTGCATTCCTATGGCGAACTATAGATTACATTTACGATATTTAATGTAATATATATCTAATACTATAATATAGATAACAATAAATTTAATGTCTGATAATTTAATTACTATTGAAAATCTTACCTTTGGATATGGAACTGAAATTCTCCATAAAGGAATTAATATGGAATTCCAGAGAGGAAAAGTTTCAGCAATTATGGGCGGAAGTGGAAGTGGTAAAACTACTATTTTAAAACTAATAGGAGGTCAAATTAAACCGAAGTCAGGAAGTGTTTCAGTTGATAATCAGATTGTACATAAACAGAATTTAGATGGTATTTATAAGTTAAGACGTAAAATGGGCATGTTATTTCAACATGGAGCTTTATTTACTGATTTATCAGTTTATGAAAATGTTGCGTTTCCTATGAGAGAGCATACAGATCTTCCCGAAAATATAATAAAAGATCTTGTTTTAATGAAATTAAATGCAGTAGGTCTTCGAGGAGCCTACAAGTTAATGCCTACAGAATTATCGGGTGGGATGGCTAGAAGAGTCGCTTTGGCAAGAGCTATTGCACTTGACCCAGACATCATTATGTATGATGAACCATTTGCAGGATTAGATCCAATTTCAATGGCTGTAATTTGTGATTTAATTCGAACATTAAATGATGCACTTGGAGCAACTTCAATTATTGTCACACACGATGTAGCAGAAACTTTTTCTTTTGCAGATTATATATATTTTGTTGCAGATGGTATCGTTGCTGCTGAAGGCTCACCAAAACAATTGATGGCATCTAAACTTCCTTTTGTGAAACAATTTATACATTCTGAAAAAGATGGGCCAGTTCCCTTTCATGTTTCAGCACCATCTTATAATTCAGATTTATCATTGTAGGTATTAAAACTATGAAGAGCTTAATAAATTTTTTTGAAAAAGTTGGCTTCTCAGTTACTAGCAGAATTCATCGTCTTGGGACGGCAACAAGGCTATTCTTTTTAATTCTTCTAGCCTCTGGAGAAAGTTTTAAAAGATTTCAACTAACTATGAAAGAAATTTATTTTACTGGTGTAATGTCATTGGTAATTATTATTGTTTCTGCTTTTTTTGTAGGAATGGTTTTGGGTCTTCAGGGCTATTACACACTTCAAAAATATGGTTCGTCTGAGGCTATAGGTGTTTTAGTAGCCCTTGCATTGGTTAGAGAGTTAGGCCCAGTTGTGACTGCACTTTTATTTGCTGGCAGAGCTGGAACTGCTATTACTGCTGAAATTGGATTAATGAAAGCAACAGAGCAATTGTCCGCAATGGAAATGATGGCTGTAAATCCTGTGGGAAGGATCATTGCTCCTCGTTTTTGGGCAGGAGTTATTGCTATGCCAATATTGGCAGCGATTTTTTCAATGGTAGGAATATTAGGGGGTTATGTTGTAGCTGTCATCGTAATCGGGGTTGATGAAGGAGCATTTTGGTCTCAAATGCAGGCGAATGTTGATTTTAGATATGATATTGTTAATGGGGTTATAAAAAGCTTAGTGTTTGGTGTAGCTTGTACAATAATTGCACTTTTTGAAGGATATGATGCACCACCAACTGCTGAAGGTGTAAGTAGAGCTACCACAAGAACAGTAGTTACTTCATCATTAGTTATATTAGGACTTGATTTTATATTGACCTCTTTCATGATTGGTGGTTAAACTGATTTAAATAAGGAAATTTTATGGATAAAATTAAATTTGATGCTTGGGTGGGAATTTTTGTAGCAATCGGTGTAATTTCTTTACTCGGGTTAGCAATGAAAGTTGGAAATTTGACTTCCAACGATATAAGAGAAACTTATTCTGTTATAGCTCATTTTGAGAATATTGGTGGACTGAAACCAAGAGCACCTGTTAAAGGAGCCGGGGTTGTAGTTGGAAGAGTAAAATCAATTATTTTTGATACTGAGGCTTATCATGCAATTGTTAAAATTGATATTGATAAAAGATATGTATTTCCAAAGGACACTTTCGCTAATATCTATACTGCAGGACTTCTAGGCGAACAATACATTGGACTAGAGGCAGGGGGCGATATGAAGAACTTGTCTGAAGGTGATAGAATTACTCAGACTCAAGATGCAGTTGTTTTAGAAAAATTAATTAGTCAATTTTTGTACACTAAAGCTTCTGAGGAAGACTAAATTGAAAAAATCTTTTATTAATTTAATTTTTTTAATTACATTAATTTTTCCCTTATATTCCCTAGCTGCATTAGAACCAGAAGAGCTAGTAAAGAAAACTGCTGAAGATGTAATTTTTGCAATTAAAGCCGATGAAGAAATACAAAAAGGAAATAAAGCAAAGATTTATAAATTAGCAGAAGACAAAATTTTGCCGAATTTCGATTTTGAAAGAATTTCACGTTTAGTTCTTGGAAGAGCATGGAGAAAAACAAACGAAAATCAAAAAAAAGGATTTATTAAAGAATTTAGAACCCTTTTACTAAAAACCTACGCAGTTGCTTTATCAAAATATAAAGATCAGAAAATTATATTTAAACCATCAAGGATGTCAAAGGGAGATGAAATTGTAATAGTTAAAAGTGAAATTGTTCAAAATGGTGGACAACCAATAAAAGTTAATTATGCATTAGCAAATAATTCAGGAAAGTGGCTTGTTTTCGATATTATTATTGAAGGAGTAAGTTTGGTAACAAATTATAGAAGCCAATTTTCTAGTGAAATTAAGCGAAACGGAATAGACGTTTTAATTGATAAATTGGCCAAAAAAAATAAAGGTAAAAAAAATGATGGAGACAATTAAATTTCAAGATAATAACTGGATAATTAGTGGGGATGCTACATTAATCCAAGTACCCAGTATTATGAAATTTACAATTAATTATGATTGGAAAAATTCTATTTCTATCGATTTAAAAGAAGTAAAAGAAGTTGATACTTCACTCTTGGGGTTGATTTTTGAGTGGAAAAGACAAGCAAAAAGATATAATAAAACTGTGAAGATTAAAAATACTCCTACAAATCTATTAAGTTTGGCTAAGCTATACGGCGTAGAAGAATTTATTTCATAAAAATATTTTCAATATAATTAAGTTAATTAGAAATCAATAAAATTTGATGAATAAAGCTATTGCATTTAAAAATGTTAGTAAGAATTACGGCCAATTAAAAGCTGTTAAAGGAATAACTTTGTCTATTGAAGAAGGAGACTTTTTTGGCTTGCTTGGACCAAATGGGGCTGGAAAGTCTACATTGATAAATATGTTAGCAGGATTAGTTTTGCCAACTTATGGATCCATTAAAGCTATGGGTTTTGATGTTATTAAAGATTATCAAAATGCTAGACATTCTTTAGGTATTGTCCCTCAAGAATTAGTATTCGATCCATTTTTTAATTTAAGAGAAATGCTTAGGTTTCAAGCAGGCTACTTTGGAAAAGGAAAAAGTAATGATATTTGGGTTGATGAAATTATTGAACGTTTGGATTTATCATCAAAAGCTTCTACTAATATGAGAATGTTATCGGGTGGGATGAAAAGAAGAGCTTTAATAGCTCAAGCTATTGTTCATAAGCCACCAGTGATAGTTTTAGACGAACCAACCGCAGGGGTTGATGTTGAATTAAGGCAAAGGTTATGGTCTTTTATTAAAGAATTAAATAACGAAGGTCATACAATTGTCTTAACTACACATTACTTAGAAGAAGCTGAAGCACTTTGCAATAGAGTTGCGATGCTTAGAACTGGAAAAATTGTTGCTCTAGATACAACTAGTAATCTTCTTAAAAAATTTGCTGCTAAAAATTTAAAACTTAGATTATTTTCAAAAAAAGCAATTGAAGTGTCAAAAATTATTAAAGGAATTAATTTTTCAATTGACGATGATTTTTACACTTTCGAATTAAAAAAAATTACTGATATTGGTAAAATTATTGCAGCCTTAAATGACTCATCAATAGACATTTTGGATATGGAAACTGTTGATCAGGATTTAGAGAATATTTTTTTGAAATTAACAGGTAATAAAACTTAAAATGAATAACCTAGAAAATCAGTTAATAGGGACATGGACTCTTCTTAGAAAAGAACTTCTTAGATTCTGGCGCGTAGCTTTTCAAACAGTTGCTGCTCCGGTAATAACAGGAATATTATATCTCCTAATTTTTTCTCATGTTCTTGATAGTCGACTTGAAGTATATCAAGGTGTTCCTTATATGGCTTTTTTGATTCCAGGCTTAATAATGATGTCTCTTTTGCAAAATTCTTTTTCTAATAGTTCATCAAGCTTAATTCAGTCTAAAGTAATGGGAAATATTGTATTTCTTTTATTGACTCCTTTAAGCTATATGCAGTTATTTTTTGCATTTTTGATTTCATCAATAGCAAGAGGTATGTTTGTTGGTATCTGTATTTATTTAATTGCAATGTTATATATTGATTTGCCAATCGTACATCCTTGGATAGTATTTTGGTTTGCCTTTTTTGGAGGTGGCTTGATGGGCGCTTTCGGAATAATTGCTGGAGTTTGGGCAGAAAGATTTGACCAGATGGCTGCTTTTGGTAATTTTGTTATTATGCCTTTATCAATGTTATCTGGAGTATTTTACTCAATTCATTCATTGCCTGTATCCTGGCAAAAGGTGTCGCAACTAAATCCATTTTTTTATATGATAGATGGTTTTAGATATGGATTTTTTGGACAATCAGATGTATCTCCATTTTTAAGTTTAGG
>JAOMCC010000011.1 GCA_028344855.1 Nitrosomonadales bacterium
ACTTCCTGCAACCAAAGAGTATGTAAGTCGATGTTATGAAAAGTTTAAACCTTATGTTGAACATTGCAAAGAAGGTAATAATTAATGAAAAAAAATGAAAGGGATTGGTTTGCTATTTTTGCAGGGAAAAAAGTACCTGGTATGAATCCTCAAATGAAATTACAAGCTAGATTAGTTCGTGCGGTCTTTCAAAAAAAATCATCAGAAATTGATAGGGAAATTAGAGAAAATAAAGACCCAATTTATAAAGAAATTGTTACTGAATTGATCAAACAGGGTTATCTTCAAGGTCGTTTTAAAAAAGAATCTAGTTCATTTAGTAAAACTACTAAATGGTTATTATCATTATTGATGGGAGGCAGCTTTGTTGCCTATGCTATGAAAGATGGAGTCCATATCACGGATTTTCAAGAAGTACCAACTACAAGAATTGAAGTATCTGAAACTTTTTGGGACATTGTCATGGATGAAACAGGGAATAGATTAACTGTATTCTGGCCAACACAAAAAAAACAAATAAAAAAAACAAGGACAAGAGAAATTACATTAGCTGGCTGTTCTGCTCAAATGTCAACTTTAGAAGGTTGTCTTAAATTAAAGAATAAACATCAAGCACAATTTAATATAGGATTAATTTATGAACAAGGATTGAATGGAGTTGAAAAAAATCCAAACATAGCTTATGAGTGGTATAAAAAATCAGCTGCTCAAGGTAATCAAAGAGCTAGATTTAATATGGAGTACTTGATAAGTAAAAAGCTTGTTAAATAAATAGTTGCATTAGCCTGACTTTTTGATAAGTGGTTACGTCTATTAGATGTAACCACTTTTTTTAAGGAAAAATTATGCAATTAAAAAAATTAGTACTAGTTTTAGCAAAACTTGGTCTAGTTTCTGCAATTGGAGTAGCTGTTGCAAAACAAAATGATCAACCACCAAAACAAAATGATCAACCTCAAAATATTAGCGAAGTAGAATGTAAACAAGAAACTTTTTGGGCTAGTTGGTTTGGAAATACAAATGAATTTAAAGGTTTTGGAGTTCCACCTAGTAAAAAAGAAATTTCAAAAGCCCAATATGTTTTTGCTGAGAATTATCATAACGGCACAGTCCTTGCAAAAGACTACCAAAGGGCACTAGATTTATTTCAACGTGCGGCTGATTCTGGTTTAACACAAGCTAATTTCAAATTAGGCCTAATAAATCATTATGGACAAGGTAAATCAAAAGATTTAAATGAAGCTTATGCTTATTATGAGAAAGCAGCTCAATATAATAGCCCTGAAGCTCAATTTAATTTAGGGCTTATGAACAGATATGGATTAGGCCGAACTAAAAATCAATATAAAGCTTACGAATGGTTTTCAAAATCTGCAAAGAGTCAGACAACTTTAGATGTTAACCAATGCGAAATTAAAGTACCTGGTGTTACTGAAGCTCAATTTAATTTAGCACAAATGCATCATTATGGTATTGGCACAATTAAAGACATGTCTTTAGCAGCTAAATGGTATGAAAAAGCAGCAGCAAATAATATGAAAGAAGCTCAATTTAATTTAGCTAAATTATTGTTATCAGCTGATGGTATTGATTACGATTTTAACCGAGCATTAGAAAATTATAAACTTGCAGCTGACCAAGAGCTTGCTGAAGCACAATTAAATTTAGCACAAATATACCATTATGGACCGAGCCACATTCAAGATCATTACAAAGCTTATGCTTGGTATGAAAAATCTGCAAAACAAGGTATGTATGAAGCAGAATTTAATTTAGGCCTAATGGCACATTATGGCCGAGGAACAAATCAAGATTATGTCCAGGCAATGAATCATTATTTAAAAGCATCCTCTAATGGCATTCCTGAAGCTGATTTAAATATTGCTTTTTTATACCATTATGGGCTTGGGACGCCAACTAATCATGATAAGTCTTTTCAATATTTTACAAAATCTGCAAGGAATAATTTTCCTCAAGCCCAATATCACCTAGGGCTCCTATATCAAAATGGGCAGTCTGTAAAAAAAGATTTAGATCAAGCAAATTATTGGTTTGAAAAAGCTGCAGAGCAAAATTTAGACGAAGCTAAATTGATGTCCGCAGCTCTAGCACTAAGAGAACCAAAAGATGTTGATCTTTATATTGCCAATTAGGATAGTTGATGTATTCACGTAAAAATTTCTATATGGTTTTAGCAATTATCCTAGCTTTGTTTTTATTAGTTTCTTTAGTAGAGGAAGCTAACAAGAAACACATAGAGAAGATTCATGAATCGATTAGATAATATTTATTTTTTTAAGAATTGGAGAGGCTTAAGCTTCTCCTGTTCTTCTTTATCTATATTAATAATTCTTACTTTATTTCTTCTGGGCTGTACAACACCAAATGTGGAAGTCGGTAAAGTAACAATCGTAATTAAAGAACCTATTCAAATTGCAAAAAAAGGAGATTCGTAATGAAATTAGAAAAGACATTTATATTAATTCTATTTATTTTTATGTTTATATTGCCTATAAGTTATGCTGACGCTAATAGTAAATTAGAATTTAAATATAAAGATTGGATTGTTGATTCTAAAGGACCTTCTGTAAGGTTTTATACCAAAGCTGATGATCAACCAGTACGATTTGGTTGGGTAAAACCTTTTCGGTCTTGTGCTCATTCGTACTTAATTATGGATACAGCATCTTATATGGTCCAGAAAGATTATTTGGATCAATTCGAGGGAAAGTTAATTCCACTTGAAGTTTTTTTTCCAAAAATTCATGCCCAGGAAGAAATAATACTTAAGGCTGAAATTATAGATTCTTTTACAGTCAATCCAGCTTGGACTATAACGCGCATTGGTCTAGCTCAAGCAGGAAAAAGAATGAATCATTATATGGAAGAGCTGGATAAAGTGGTTATTCAAATACCAGAAGACCCTAACCATTTATTTGAATATATGTGGGGAGAATTTAGTTTAAAGGGGTATAAAGCGGCAAAGACTAAAGCTGAAGAAATTTGTTATGACAATTCCGTTTCATATGTTGTATTAAAAAACTAATTTCAAACCCAAGGCATGAGTGGGGATATAACCATGTCGGTTAATAATAAGCAAATTCCTTTAGGCTCCTCAAGGCTTATGTATTAACATCATGAATATGTACACCATAAATTATGGTGTACATATCTTTAAAGTTAGTAGTTAAATTTAAAGAATTTCAAGTAATATAGTCATATGACCGCTCCTCAAGGAACACAAGAATGGCTTAAAAAAAGACTAGGTAAAATAACTAGTTCTACTATTCATAAAATTATGTCGTCTAAAGAAAATTCATCGACAAGAACAAGATTAATGCAGGATTTAATTTTTGAAAGAATATCTGGGTCACCTACTAAAAATATTGTTACTGCACCAATGGCAAGAGGTTTAGAGCTTGAATCAGAAGCAAGAAAAGCATATGAATTACAAAATGAAATAGTTATATTATCAGGATTTATAGAACATCCTACTATAAAAGATGCTGGAGCTAGTCCAGATGGTTTAATTGGTGATGATGGTTTAATTGAAATTAAATGTCTAAATAAAAAAAGTCATGAAGAAATTATCAGAAAACAAGTTTTACCTAGGCAATATTATATTCAGATTCAATTTCAGTTAGCATGTACACAAAGATTATGGTGTGATTTTGTAGCTTATCATCCAGATGCAGATAAACCACTTTATGTGCAAAGAATAAAGCCAGAAATCAAATTAATAAAAGAGATTCATGAAAAAGCATTAGTATTTATTTCTGAAGTGGAAGAAAAATATAGGGAAATGAAGAAAAGAAATTCAGAGGAGCTGTACAAATATTTATAAAAATATCATTACTTCTTAGAATCTTTATCTAATGTATCAGTTAGACCATGATTAACTAAAGAATGACCCCTCTCATCTTCGCGAACTGCTTTGATGACATCTACTAATTTAGCGTTATTTTCTAACTTCCAATAATCAATTGCTATTTGGGGAGCTGATATATTGAGTTCAGGATTTTTTTTTAGACATTTAATTTCCTATTATTAAAATATAAAATTTTATAAATTTCTTTTTTTTCTTGGCGCGTTTTTTGCAAAAAAATCCCAAAGAGGTATTGGTAATATGTGCATAAAGTAGCTAATAATTTTCATTTGCCAGGGCACTACAATAAATTTCTTTTTTTTGTGTATCCCCTTAATAAATGCAACTGCTGCTTTATTAACTGGCATTAAAAAAGGCATTTTATAATTATTGATATCAGTCATTGGTGTTTTAATGTACCCCGGGGCTATAGTAGTAACATGAATTTGATATGGAGCCATTTCAACTCTAAAACTTTCTAGATAATTAATTAAAGCTGCTTTTGATGAGCTGTAAGCCCCAGCTCCTGGAAGGCCACGAATCCCTGCAATACTTGATATACCAACAAATTGCCCTTGTTTTTTTCTTTTAAATGGCTCTATAAATGGATAAAAAGTATTTAGTACTCCATTTAGATTTGTATTAATTATTTTTTTAAAAGTTTCTATATCAGAAAAATTTTCTGTCAAAGTCCCAGAACTAATTCCAGCATTAGCAATAATAATATCTGGAATACCATGAATTGCCATAAAATCTTCTGCTGCCCAACGACATTGATCAATATTTGTAACGTCTACAGCATAGATTAGAACTTTTGTATTTAGTTTTTTTTGAAGAGTTAAAAGCTCTTTTTTTCTTCGTGCAACGAGTCCTAATATTGACCCTTGTTTTGCATATTGAGTTGCTAATGCTTCACCAATGCCAGAATTAGCACCTGTGATAAATATTTTAAGCGGCATCTTTATTTTTTACTTTTGTCGTTCCTGACATTTTTAATAATAAAATTCATAATATCTATTGCATTTTGTTCGCTACCAGCCATCGTACTAGAGGTGAAATATTTTCCATCAATTATCATTGTAGGAACACCTGTAGCTCCTGCAGATTTAAAAATCTTGTATGACCGTGATAATTTAGCTTTCATAGAAAATGAATTAAAGGCTGATTCAACATCTTTTTTATCAAGTTTGCCATTAACTGTAATCCATTTTATAAGAGCCCTAGTGTCATTATGTTTTAATGATTTTTCTTTGTGAATGGCATCAAATAATTTTTCGTGTAATTTATTTACTACACCTAAAGTCTCAAGCGCATAATAAGCTTTAGCAGATTCAATCCAATCTTTTCTTGGTATCGCTGGAATTCTTTTAAATGTGACATCTTTTGGTAAATTATCTGCCCATTTGTCTAAGTAAGGATCCATATTAAAACAATGTATGCAGCCATACCAGAATAGTTCTATTACTTCGATTTTATCCTTTGATTCAGTTGGAATAATATTTTTAGTAGTTTTGAAATTTACACCAGACTTTGGTTCAACAGCTAATAGTGCTGTTGAAAATGAAACTAAAAGCATTAATATTATTTTTTTCATAATTTTCTCTAATTTACGTTAGTCAGATTTAGGCTTCGTTAGTTTGATTAAGTTCGCTTTAAATCCTTCTTTAATTAACTTCTCTCTCATATCTCTCGTTTTGACAAATTTAGTGTAAGGCCCGACACAAACCCTATGAAAAGTATTGTCCCCAATTTTAGCAGTCATAATTACTGATTCAAAACCCATTAATGCTAATTTAGCTTTAAGATTATCTGCAGGGCTAACTTCAGAAAATGCTCCAACCTGTAAGTAGTAATTTACATCTCTATTCTTATCTAGATCGGACTGTTTATTATTAGCATAATCTGTATTATCCCTAGGAAGAGAGTCATAAAAATCAAATCCAGTATCTTCATCAATATTAATAACATCCTCATCTTCAAGAGCCGAATTAATTTCGATACAAGCCCCTGCAGTTTCTTTTGATACAAATGGGCTTTTGCCGTTAGTAATAAAAAGAGTTACTGCAATAGAAACAAGAATACCAAAAAGTAAGCCAACAAATATGCCATTAGTGAAAGGAGTTCCTTCAGCTTTTTTTGCATTCTTAGTTTTATAATCATCTAACATAATTTTTCACTTTTACATTCTTTGAGGTGCTTCAATACCTAATAAATTTAATCCATTTTTTAATACATGTTTTGTACTATTTATTAAACATAACCTAGCAATTTTTAATTTTTCTTCTTCTACTAGAAATTTACTATCATTATAATAGCTATGAAGTTCTGCTGCACAATCTTTTAAAAAATTTGCAATCTGATGTGGAGCAGTCTCATCGGTTGCTTGTAATAATATTTCAGGATAAATACTAATACTTTTAATTAATTTAAGTTCAGCTTGGCTATTCAAAACAGATGAAGTATCAAGTTTTAACGTCGAAATATCACCACCCCATTCCTCTAAAACTTTACAAATTCTTGCATGAGCATACTGTATATAAAAAACAGGATTATCATTATTTTGACTTTTAGCTAAATCAATATCAAAGACAAGCTGTGAGTCAGGCCTTCTTGCTGCTAAGAAAAACCTTGTTGCATCACACCCAACCTCGTCAATTAAATCTCTTAGGGTTAAATAGCTTCCTGCTCTTTTTGAGATCTTAATTTCTTTTTTCTCTTTAACAACTGTAATCATCTGATGAAGAACATATTCTGGCCATTCTTTAGGTATATTTTTATTTAGCCCTTGAAGTCCGGCCTTTACTCGACTTATTGTGCTGTGATGATCAGCTCCTTGCTCATTAATAACTTTCTTAAATCCGCGTTCCCATTTATCTAAATGATACGTTACATCGGGGATAAAATAAGTATAGCTACCATCTTGCTTTTGCATTACACGATCCTTGTCATCTCCAAAATCAGTTGTTTTTAACCATAGTGCACCTTCTTTTTTATATGTATGTCCTTGTGCATTTAGTCTTTTAACTACTGAATCAATTTTCCCATTGAGGTAGAAAGAAGATTCTAAAGTATAAACATCAAATTCAGTTCTAAAAGCGGTTAAATCTTGATCTTGTTCGTTTCTAAGATATGCAACGCTAAAATTCTTTATTGATTCAGTATCTTCAGTTTTTCCAGAAGCTTTAACATTTTGACCTTGGCATTTAATTGTATCCATAGATAAAAATGATTTTGCTATTTCATTTATATAATCACCGTGGTAACCATCTTTAGGATATTCAGGTGCATCCTTAGGGATATTTTGACAACATGCTTTCACTGATTGAGTTAAATTATTTATCTGTGCACCAGCATCATTATAATAAAATTCTTTTGTGACATTCCACCCCGAAGCTTTGTAAAGTCTTGCTAAACAATCCCCTATGGCAGCTCCTCTTCCATGTCCAACATGAAGTGGACCTGTTGGGTTTGCAGATACAAATTCGATTTGAATTTTTTGATTTTTACCAGTTTTATTATGCCCATAAGAATTTTTTAGTTTTAAAATATCATTTATAATTTGGTTGTTAGCTTTATTACTTAAAAAGAAATTTAAGAAACCCGCTCCTGCTATTTCTATTTTACTAATAAGATCAGACGAAGGTATTTTTTCTAAAATAATCTCTGCAATATCACGAGGAGATTTTTTTAATGTTTTAGATAAAACTAAACATAAATTTGTTGAAAAATCACCATGGCTAATTACTTTTGGCCTATCAATAACAATAATCGATGAATCAGTATGATCAGTGATTTGTTTTACAACTGAAAAAAGTAATTCGGTCAGGTGTGCTTTCACAAGGTTACAATAATAGTTTAAAGAGTTATTTTACCCTATACATCGAGTTATTTTTAAGGAAAAAATGGTAAATAAATAATGAACGAGAAACAAAAAATTTTAAAAGTAGCTATCAATGTTCCAATTAATCAACTATTTGATTATTTATCTAACGATATAACTGTCAAAACAGGTCAATATGTCACTGTTCCTTTTGGAAAAAGAAAAATAGTTGGAATTGTTTGTGCTATTAGTTCAGAGTCAGATATTCATCCATCTAAATTAAAACCAATTATTGCTGCAGATAATGAAATAATTTTCGATGTTTCAATGTTCAAATTATTAAATTTTGTATCAGATTATTACCACTATCCAATTGGTCAAACAATAATGTCTGTAGTACCTATACGTTTAAAAAAAAATTTAAATCAATATAAGCAATCTGAATTAATTTATCAAGCTACCCCTATCTTATCTAGAGAATTTATTGAGCAATTACCAATACGTCAAACTAGAATAAGAAAAGTTGCAGAAGCTCTTTTAAAAAGAGATATAAGACAGAATGAGGTTATGAAATTAGTTTCTAATTGGTCTGGTTGTATTGACCAACTTAAAGCTTATGGGTGTGTAAAGTCAAAAAAATATGAGCCTGAAATACCTCAATTAGCAGCTAAGCCTCCTGAATTAAATAAAGAACAAAGAACTATTATTAAGGAGCTTTTAAAAATTGATAATTATCAAGCTTCATTAATTTATGGAATAACAGGCAGTGGAAAAACTGAAGTATATATGCAATTAATTAAAAATTATTTAGAACATAAAAATACTCAAGTTTTAGTTTTAGTTCCAGAAATAAATTTAACTCCACAGTTAGAAAACAGATTTCGTTCAAGATTTCCTGATAAAAGCTTAGTAAGTTTACATAGCCACTTGTCAGACATTGAAAGGCTTGATAATTGGCGAAAGGCAAAATCAGGAGAAGCTAGAATTTTAATTGGAACAAGACTATCTGTTTTTACTCCTATGCCTTTTCTTAAACTAATTATTGTCGATGAAGAACATGACATTTCTTTTAAACAGCATGATGGTCTGAGATACAATGCACGAGATGTTGCAATGGTTAGAGCCAAAAATACAAATATACCAATTATTTTAGGAACAGCAACTCCCTCTTTAGAAAGTTGGTATAACGCTAATTATAAAGATAATAAATATAACCTACTAAAGTTAACAAATCGGGCAATAAAAAATTCAATTCTTCCAAAAATAGAAACTATTTTAGTGAATGATAAAACCAAATATGGAATTTCGAGGTTATTAGTTGATGCAATAAACAATCGATTAAAACGTAAAGAACAATCATTAATTTATATTAATCGAAGAGGTTTTGCACCTGTTTTATTTTGTTCGAATTGTAACTGGCATTCAGAATGTAAAAGATGTAGCTCTAAACTTGTTGTTCACGCTAAGACAAATAAATTAAAGTGCCATCATTGTGGTTTCGAAAAAGAGCTTATACATTCATGTCCAGATTGTAATAGTAGTGACCTTCGCCCTCTTGGAGCTGGGACTCAAAAAATTGAAGAAGTATTAACAAGATTATTCCCTAAAGCATCAATTTTAAGAGTTGATAGAGACACTACAAGATCAAAAAAATCATTAAGTTTATTGTATGAAAAAATGAATAAAAGAGAAATTGATATTTTAGTTGGTACTCAAATGCTGGCAAAAGGACATGATTTTCCATTTCTTACATTGGTTGGTGTTCTTGATGCAGATAATGCTTTATATAGTTCAGATTATAGAGCATCAGAAAAATTATTTTCTCAATTATTACAAGTTTCTGGTCGAGCTGGACGAGCTGATATTAAAGGTGAAGTTCTTATTCAAACTAACTTTCCAAATAATCCAGTATTCGAAGCAATTAAAAAAAATAGTTATGAATCATTTGTAGAAAAATTACTTCAAGAGAGAAAACAAATGGATTTGCCACCTTATAGTTTTACTGCAATTTTGAGGGTTGAATCTAAACAATTAAAACAAGGCGAGAAATTTATTATGGAGACTGCAAAATATGCAAAATCTTTAAAAAATAATGTGATAATTTATGACCCCTTAAGGCCTACTATAGAGAGATTAAACAGTTATGAAAGATTTCAATTATTTTTTCAAGCTAAAAATAGGAAAGAACTGCAAGGTTTATTAAAAAAATTGAGATTTTATATGACTGAGCATCCTCTAGTTAATCGAATTAAATGGGCTCTCGATATTGATCCAATTGAATTTTAAATAGATTATTTAATTCATATACAATAACAACATGGTTAAATCACCCCCAATAGTTATGACTTTTTCAGCCACTGACCCTAGTGGAGGTGCTGGTTTGCAAGCAGATGTTGGAACGTTATCAAGTTTAGGATGTCATCCAGCATCAATTGTAACTGGTTTTACTGTTCAAGATACTATTGGTGTTGATAGTTTAGTTCCTGTTGATTCAGAGGTAGTAAACGATCAGGCGCGATCAATTTTAGAGGACATGGAGGTATCTATCTTTAAATTAGGGTTGTTAGGGAGCAAAGAAAATATCGGTATTATCGCAGAGATAATTTCTGATTATCCTGATATACCATTGATTATTGATCCTGTTTTGTCATCTGGTCGCGGCGATAAATTTACTGATATTGAGATTAGAAATATGATTTTAGAACTTTTACTCCCAGGAGCGTTACTAATTACTCCTAACACTTTAGAAGCTAGGCAATTATTAAATCAAGAAGATGAGTATTCAGATTCATCTTTGGAAATATGCGCAAATTATTTCAAAGAAATAGGTTGCCAAAATGTTTTAATAACAGGTACACATGAGAATACTAAAAATGTCGTCAACACTTTGTATAGCTCATCAAATCAAATAATTCCTTATCACTGGGATCGCCTTCCAGGAAATTTTCATGGTTCAGGTTGTACATTAACATCAGCTATTTCAGCTTACTATGCGTTAGGACTAACAATTGAAGATGCTATAGAAGAAGCTCAGTATTTCACATGGCAAGCACTCAAAAATGGTTTTAAACCAGGCATGGGACAATTAATTCCTAATAGGTTTTTTCGACCCTCAGATATTAAAGATGATGGAAAATTTACACATCATTAATGGCCTTTACGCAATAACTCCAGAGCAAAAGAATTTATCTATATTAAGCTCTCAAGTAGAGTCTTGTATTAAAGGAGGGGCAAAATTAATTCAGTATCGATCAAAAAAACTTTCTAAAATCGATCGAAAAAAACAAGCTAAACAAATAAAAATATTATGTAATAGTTATAACATACCATTAATTATAAACGATGATATTGAATTATGTCGTAATTTAGATGCAGATGGAGTACATTTAGGAGAAGATGACGACAGTTTAACGAAAGCAAGGAAATTGTTAGGACCTTCAAAAATAATTGGAATTTCTTGTTATAACTCAATTGATAGAGTAAAAATAGCTATAGATGAAGGAGCAAATTACGTTGCTTTGGGGGCATGCTTTTCTTCTAATACTAAAAAAAATGCACCGCAAGTTTCAATGGATTTAATAACTTTAGTTTTAAAAGAATTTAAAATACCATTAGTAGCAATTGGCGGTATTGACACTGAAAATGTAGAATTATTAGTTAAAGAAGGTGTCAAATGTGTTGCTTTAATAAATGGATTGTTTAAAGCTAAGGATGTAGAAAAAACAGCTAGGATATATACAAATATTTTAAAGACAAACTATGAAAGATAAGAATAAAACTTTATTTGAAAAATCGAAAAAATTCATTCCTGGAGGCGTAAATTCACCAGTACGTGCGTTTTCCGCAGTCGGTGGAACACCAATTTTTTTTAAAAAAGGATTGGGTAGTAAGCTGTGGGATGAAAATAATAAAGAATATATTGATTATATAAATTCTTGGGGCCCAATGATTTTAGGACACGCTCACCCTGAGATATTGAAGGTTATTGAAAAAGTTTCAAAAGATAGTTTGTCTTTTGGAGCTCCTACCTCTAAAGAACTAGAGATTGCAGAATTAATTGTTAAACTTGTTCCAAGTATTGAGCAAGTTAGGTTAGTAAGTAGCGGGACAGAAGCTACAATGAGTGCAATAAGAGTCGCTAGAGGATTTACAAAAAAAGACAAAATTTTGAAATTTGAAGGTTGCTATCACGGGCATGCAGATTCATTGCTAGTAAAAGCAGGATCAGGAGCATTGACTTTTGGGCAGCCAAGTTCAGCAGGCGTGCCAAAAGATGTTGCAAAAGATACTTCAACTCTTCCATACAATGATAGTAAATTATTAGAAGAATATTTTAATAAGTTCGGAAATCATTTAGCATGTGTAATTATTGAACCAATCGTTGGTAACATGAATCTTATAGTGCCAGAATTAATTTTTTTAGAAACACTTAGAAATTTATGTACGAAATTTGGTGTAGTTTTAATTTTTGATGAAGTAATGACTGGGTTTCGTGTTTCGTTAGGAGGGGCGCAAGAGTTGTATGGGATAACTCCTGATCTGACAACATTGGGTAAAATAATTGGTGGGGGGCTTCCAGTTGGGGCTTTCGGTGGTAAAAAAGAAATTATGCAAATATTAGCGCCAAAAGGCCCTGTTTATCAAGCTGGAACTTTATCAGGAAATCCTGTGGCAGTTTCTGCAGGTTTAAAAACGTTAGAATTGATTCAAGCCCCAGGATTTTATGAAGCATTAAATGATAATACTACAAAATTGATGGATGGAATGACAGCTGTCGCTAAATCTGCAGGTATAGAATTTTGTGCTAGAAATGTGGGCGGGATGTTTGGATTATACTTTAGTAAGAACCCTCCTAATAGCTTTGAAGAAGTGATGAAAAGTAATGGACAAAATTTTAAAAAGTTTTTTCATTTAATGCTTGAGAAAGGAATTTATTTCGGGCCGTCTGCTTTTGAAGCAGGTTTTGTATCAGCAGCTCATAGTGAAGACGATATTGAGTTTACTTTAAATGCTGCAAAACAATCTTTTGAAAATTTATAATTTATTTGGCACGATAATTGCTGTTACGATGATCTTAAAGATGTTATCAAATCATTGAATAATAGGGCTAAAAGGCTTAAAATTAAAGGTTCCGTTTAAAGAAAAATTAAAGTTGAAATTTTAATGACAAATCGAAAAATTTTAAAACAAGGTTTATATAACTCAAAAAATGAACATGATTCTTGTGGTGTTGGGTTTGTTGCTAATGTTCACGGTAAAAAAAGCCATCGAATTGTAAAGCAAGGCTTAGAAATTTTAACTAATCTCACTCATCGCGGTGCAACAGGTTATGACCCAAAGCTAGGGGATGGCGCTGGGCTTTTAATGCAAATATCAGATCCTTTTTTTCGTACCGAGGCTAAAAATTTAAATTTAAATTTACCTGATAATGGGTATTACGGAATTGGAATGGTATTTTTACCTCAGACGAAGGAAAAAAGAGCAAAATGTGAGTCACTTATTTCAAAGATCATTAAAGAAGAAGGTCAATATGAAATAGGATGGAGAAATGTTCCAGTTAACAATAAAGATATTGCTTTTGCGGCAAGAGACGTTGAGCCTGTTATTAAACAAATTATTATTGGTAGAAATAAAAGTTTTTCTTCACAAGATGACTTTGAAAGAAAATTATTTGTTATCAGAAAAAGGATTGAGATAGAAGTTGGTAAATTAAATATTGATGACCCTGCAAAATTTTATATTGCATCAATGTCATCAAGAACAATTGTTTATAAAGGTATGCTGCTTGCATGTGAAGTCGGGATTTATTTTAAAGATCTTTTAGATAAAAAAATGCAATCATCATTAGCATTGGTTCATCAAAGATTTTCTACTAACACTTTTCCTTCATGGGAATTAGCTCATCCATATAGACTCATTGCTCATAATGGAGAAATCAATACTGTGCAAGGTAACATTAATTGGATGAATGCCCGGAGAGCAAAAATGAAGTCTTTACTTTTAGATCAAGACTTAGAAAAGCTCTGGCCATTAATTGAAGCTGGTCAATCAGATACAGCTTGTTTTGACAATTGTTTAGAACTTTTATTAGCTGGAGGTTATAGTTTACCGCATGCAATGATGATGTTAATTCCTGAACCATGGTCTGAAAACTCACTAATGAGCGAAGATAGAAAAGCATTTTATGAATATCATGCTGCATTAATGGAACCATGGGATGGTCCTGCAGCAGTTGCTTTTACAGATGGAAAAATGATTGGTGCCACATTAGATAGAAATGGATTAAGACCTGCTAGATATTTATTAACTGATGATGGTGATTTAATGATGGCTTCAGAAATGGGTGTCTTGAAATTCCCAGAAGAAAAGATTGTAAAAAAATGGAGACTTGAACCAGGAAAAATGCTTCTTATCAATCTAAATGAAGGGAAATTAATTGAAGATGATGAGATTAAAAGATTGCTTTCTTTAGAGAAGCCTTACAGAGATTGGTTGAAAAAATCACGTTATTTTTTAGGAGATTTAAAAGCTATTGATGTAAAATTTAATCACAAAGAAAAATTATTAGATTTACAACAAAGTTTTGGATATAGTCAAGAAGACTTATCTTTTGTTTTAACTCCTATGATTCAAGCTGGCCAAGAAAATTCTGGATCTATGGGGAATGATGCTGCTTTACCAGTTCTATCAAACCGACCTAAAATATTATATAACTATTTTAAACAATTATTTGCTCAAGTTACAAATCCCCCAATAGATCCAATCCGTGAAGATATAGTGATGTCTTTGGTTACATTTATTGGCCCAAAACCTAATTTATTAGGAGTTGAAGATAAAGAGCCTCCCTACAGATTAGAGGCTAGTCAACCAATTCTGAGTATTGAAGAATTAGAACAATTAAAACAAATTAGCTCATTAACACAAAATAAATTTAAATCGTTAGTAATTGATATTACTTATGAATTAAATTCAAATGATGATCAAAGCGATAGAATGAATAATGTTTTAGAAGATATATGTAAAAAAGCTAATCAGGCAATTATTGATGGTTACAATATAATCATTCTTTCAGATAGAAATACTTCATCGAAAAGGGTAGCAATACCAGCACTACTTGCATGTTCATCTACTCATCAATATTTAGTTAAATCTGGAAATAGAACTAATGCGGGTTTAGTTATAGATACTGGTTCAGCAAGAGAGGTTCATCATTTTGCATTGCTCGCAGGTTATGGGGCCGAAGCAATTTGTCCATGGTTAACTTATGAAACAATTAAAACAATAACTAATGACTTTTTTACTGCACAAGAAAATTTTATTAAGGCAATTGGAAAAGGCTTATTTAAAGTTATGTCAAAAATGGGGATATCCACATATCAATCTTATTGCGGAGCTCAAGTGTTCGAAGCAATCGGATTAGATGAAAATTTTATTGAAAAATATTTCACAGGTACTATATCTAATGTTAATGGAATTGGAATAGAGCAAGTAACTGCAGAAACTGAAAGAATCCATCAATTAGCTTATGGAAATGATCCAGTTTTAAGTAATGCTCTGGATGCTGGAGGAGAGTATGCGTTTAGGATTAGAGGCGAAGAGCATATGTGGACTCCTGAATCAATAGCTAAACTTCAGCATTCAACTAAAAAAAATAATTTTGAAACCTATAAAGAATATGCAGAGCTCATAAATAATCAGGCTCATAGACATATGACATTGAGAGGTTTATTTTCATTTAAAACCAAAAAGCCAATTTCTTTAGATCAGGTAGAACCTGCAAAGGAAATAGTTAAAAGATTTACAACAGGAGCTATGTCTTTAGGCTCAATATCTACAGAAGCACATTCAACATTAGCTATTGCAATGAATCGAATTGGAGGAAAATCCAATACAGGCGAAGGTGGGGAGGATATTAAGAGAAGTGTCCCAATTATTAAAGATACGACAATTTCTAATCATTTGGGTGCAGATATTATAGTCACTGATATTGATTTAAAGTCAGGTGACTTACTTAGGTCTAAAATAAAGCAAGTTGCATCAGGGAGATTTGGAGTAACAGCAGAATATTTGGCTACTGCAGATCAGATACAAATAAAAATGGCTCAAGGTGCTAAGCCAGGTGAAGGCGGTCAACTGCCGGGGCATAAAGTTAGTGAATACATCGCTAAGCTCAGATTTTCTGTACCTGGCGTAGGTTTAATTTCACCTCCTCCACATCATGATATATATTCAATTGAAGATTTAGCTCAATTAATTCACGATTTAAAAAATGCAAACCCAAATGCAAGTATTTCAGTTAAATTAGTTGCAGAAACTGGCGTTGGAACTGTTGCAGCTGGAGTAACTAAAGCAAAAGCAGATCATATTGTTATAGCTGGACATGATGGAGGAACTGGAGCATCCCCACTTACTTCGATAAAACATGCAGGAGGACCATGGGAGATTGGATTAGCTGAAACTCAGCAAACATTGTTATTAAACCAATTAAGAAGTAGAGTTATTTTACAGGTTGATGGCCAATTAAAGACAGGGAGGGATGTTATTGTTGGAGCAATGTTGGGAGCAGATGAATTTGGTTTTGCAACAGCACCATTAGTTGTTGAAGGTTGCATAATGATGAGAAAATGTCATTTAAACACTTGTCCAGTAGGAGTTGCCACTCAAGATCCAGAATTAAGAAAAAGGTTTTCTGGCCAACCAGAACATGTAGTGAATTTTTTCTTCTTTGTGGCAGAAGAAGCGAGGGAAATAATGGCATCCTTGGGCATAAGAAAATTTAATGATTTAATTGGCCGTTCAGATTTATTAGATAAGCAAAAAGGTATAGAACACTGGAAAATTAATGGGCTTGATTTTAGCAAAATATTTTATCAGCCTAAAATTAAGGCTAATGAGCCTAGATATAATACTGAAGATCAAGATCATGGTTTAAAAAAAGCACTTGATAAAAAGCTAATTAAAAAAGCTATTTCTGCAATTGAAAATAAAGAAACTATTGAGTTTGATAGCAAAATCACAAATGTTAACAGAACTGTTGGTACTTTGTTATCTCATGAAATAGCCAAGAGATATGGAAATAAGGGACTACCTGATGATTCTATTAAAATTAACTTGAGAGGTACAGCCGGACAAAGCTTTGGAGCTTTCTTAGCAAAAGGTGTAACCTTTAATCTTAATGGCGAAGGAAATGATTATGTAGGTAAAGGTCTTTGCGGAGGTAAAATTATTATAAGCCCGCCTAAAGAATTTACTGGTAAAGCTGAAGAAAATATCATTATTGGAAACACAACTATGTATGGTGCAACTTCAGGAGAAACATATTTTAATGGTATTGGCGGAGAACGATTCTGCGTAAGAAATTCTGGCGCTTCTGCCGTCATAGAGGGAGTAGGTAATCATGGATGTGAATATATGACAGGGGGCACAGTTGTAATTTTGGGTAGAACAGGTCAAAATTTTGCAGCTGGTATGTCAGGGGGAGTTGCTTATGTTTATGATCCTAGAAAAGAATTTAAAAATTATTGTAATTTATCAATGGTTACTCTTCATAGGGTTGAAAAAGCAAATATTGAAACTGAGATACCTAAACATTTAAATTTAGCAGATGAAGTAATTTTAAAAACTCTTATTAAAAATCATTGTCTATTTACGAAGAGTAAGATTGCAAAAATGATCTTAGATCACTGGGAAATAGAATTGGGTAATTTTATAAAAGTTATGCCAATAGAATATAAAAGAGCATTGAATGAAATGAAAGAAAATAAAACTAAGGAAACTGTGTAATGGGAAAAGTTAGAGGATTTTTAGATTTTCCTAGACAAATTGTGCAGAATATTCCTGCAGAAGAGCGAGTTAAAAATTATAAGGAATTTGTCTTGCATCTTAGTGACGAGGAAGCAAAAGTACAAGGTGCACGTTGTATGGATTGCGGCATTCCTTTTTGTAATAATGGGTGTCCTGTCAATAATATTATTCCAGATTGGAATGATTTAGTTTTTCAACAAAATTGGAAAGCAGCTATTGATGTATTACATTCTACAAATAATTTTCCTGAGTTTACTAGTCGTATTTGCCCTGCCCCTTGTGAGGCGGCATGTACACTTAATATTAATTCAGATCCTGTAGGTATAAAATCTATTGAACATGCAATTATAGATAAAGCGTGGAAAAATAATTGGGTGGTTCCTCAAATACCTGAAAATAAAACTGGGAAAAAAATAGCAATTGTTGGATCAGGTCCAGCAGGTCTTGCTGCAGCCCAACAATTAGCTAGAGTTGGTCATAATGTAGATGTTTATGAAAAAAATGACCGTATCGGAGGCTTACTTAGATATGGAATACCAGATTTTAAAATGGAGAAATTTCATATCGATTTAAGAGTAAATCAAATGCAAGCTGAAGGCGTAACATTTAAGGTAAATCAAAATGTAGGTAAAAATGTAGATCCTGAACAATTAGTAGATAGTTATGATGCAGTTATATTGTCAGGTGGTGCTGAGTGGCCAAGAGATCTTCCTGTGCCTGGCAGAGAATTAGAAGGCGTTCACTTTGCTATGGATTTTTTACCTTCTCAGAATAAAGTTGTAGCTGGAGACAAAGTTATCAATCAGATTAAAGCAACTGGCAAACATGTTGTTGTAATTGGTGGAGGCGACACTGGATCAGATTGTGTAGGAACTTCTAATAGGCATGGTGCAGCATCAGTAACTCAATTTGAGTTAATGCCCCAACCACCTGAACAAGAAAATAAATCGATGGTATGGCCTTATTGGCCATTGAAAATGAGAACGTCAAGTTCTCATGAAGAAGGGTGTGAAAGGGACTGGTCGATTGCTACTAAATCGTTTGAAGGAGAAAACGGTAAAGTTAAACAATTGATTGGTACAAAAGTTGAATGGCGAGATGGAAAAATGCAAGAAGTTTGTAATACGGAATTTAAATTAAAAGCAGATTTAGTATTACTAGCAATGGGGTTTATGGGGCCAAAACAAACTATTCTTGAAAAATTTTTAGTTGAGAAAGATCAACGTGGAAATGCTAAAGCTTTAACTGAAGGAGAAAAAGCTTATTTTACTTCAAGACCAAAAGTTTTTGCAGCAGGAGATATGAGACGTGGACAATCACTTGTTGTTTGGGCAATAAGAGAAGGACGTCAATGCGCCCGTTCCGTTGATGAGTATCTAATGGGTACCTCAGTTCTTCCAAGATAATTTAAATATGTCATCGTTAATTAATGATACTCTTGTCAAAACTCTATTTAAACAAAAAACAGCCTATACTCCCTGTTGGGTTATGCGTCAGGCGGGACGCTATCTTCCTGAATATCGCGAGACAAGAAAAAAAGCAGGTAGTTTTTTAGATCTTTGTAAAAATAAAGATTTTGCTACAGAAGTTACAATGCAGCCTTTGGAAAGATATCCAAATTTGGATGCTGCAATACTATTCTCTGATATTTTAACTATACCTGATGCTATGGGTTTAGGGCTTTATTTTGAAGATGGTGAAGGACCGAAGTTTAAACATCCTTTGCAAGACGAAAGTACAATTCAAAAGTTAGATATACCAAATGTTGAAGAAAAATTAGACTATGTATTTGGTGCAGTTCGCTCCATAAAAAAGGCACTAAATAATCAAGTTCCTTTAATTGGTTTTTCTGGCAGCCCGTGGACACTTGCAACATATATGGTTGAAGGACAAGGGGGAACAGATTTTTTAAAAATAAAAAAATTAGTTTACAGTCGTCCTGACTTAATAAATCATATTCTTAAAATAAACACAGAAACTGTCACTAAATATCTTGCTTCTCAAATTGATGCTGGAGCTGATGTTATAATGATTTTTGACTCATGGGGAGGCACTTTAGCTCATAGTGAGTATGAGATTTATTCTTTAAATTTTATGAAGGTAATAATTTCAAATTTAAATTTATTAGGATATCAGGATGTCCCTAAAATTATTTTTACTAAAGGTGGGGGACATTCATTGCAAGCACAATCTGACAGTGGTACAGATGCAATTGGGCTTGATTGGCAAACAAGTTTAAGTTACGCAAGAAAAATGACTAATGATAAAGTTGTATTACAAGGAAACTTAGACCCTTCTATTTTATTATCAACCCCTAAAGTAATAGAGACTGCAGCAAAAAAAGTTTTAGATGATTATGGAAAAGGAGAGGGTCATATTTTTAATTTAGGCCATGGAATTACTCAGTTTACCCCCCCTGAAAATCTTGATGCACTTTTGGAAACAGTAAGAAATTATAGTTCTAAGTATCATCAGGATTAATTTTATTGAGAATAAAAATTATTTTGTTCGGTAAATTTCCATTTACGAGTAATACTAATTAGATCAACTTCCTTTAGTATTTTTGCAGGAAATCTTGCGTAAGGCTCACCGAGTTTTACTATATTGATAGCTGCTTCATCAAGTTCTTTATGCCCAGATGATTTATTAATATATAATTTTCTGATCATACCCTCTGAATCAATGATTACAGTAAGTCTAAGTGATCCAAACATACCCATTTCCGATGCTTCTTTAGGGTAATTCATTGCTCCAATTTGTTCAACTTTTTGTCTCCATGCTTCAAAATATAACCTATAAATATAATCAGTTGTATTAGCTGAAATAGATTTTATTCTTTTATTTAAAATGTTTTTATCGGATTTAAATCTCCCTGGTTCAGAAATTAAATTAAATTTACTTATTTGATCTAAAATTTCTGAGGTATCGATTAATTTATCATTTGATTTTTTATTAATTTGTAAATCTTTAGAATTTTTTTGGTTATTAATAATAGAATTTTTTTGTTTTTTAATTTTATTTTTTGAAGTTACTACGGGCGTTTCAATTTGTTCTTTTGAATCTTGAACTAGATTATTTTTTTCATAAGATTTTAATTCTTTAGAGTTTATTATAGTAATTACTATATCGTTGGAAGAATCTTTGTTAGATTGAAAAATATTGAAGGAAACTTTATTTATTACGATAATATGAATTAAAAGTGAAATAATAATAGCAAACAATAATCCATATTTTTTTAAATTATTCATTTTTTA
This sequence comes from Nitrosomonadales bacterium, assembly GCA_028344855.1. GTDB lineage: Bacteria > Pseudomonadota > Gammaproteobacteria > Burkholderiales > Methylophilaceae > BACL14. The sequence continues at coordinate 20,744 of JAOMCC010000011.1, forward strand.
ATAATTGCTTTACTTTGTTTTGAAGATCTGAAAATCCTCCATTACTCATAAAGATAATAGTATCTCCTTGCTTACATGATTTTTTAATTTTATTTGCTAATTTATCAATATCTAAAAAAACTTTCGTATTTGTTAAATTTTTAAATAATATTTTAGGATTCCAGGTTAAATTATTAGAGTAGCAAAAAATAATATCCGCTTCTTTTAAGCTTTTTACTAATTGATTTTTCATTTTTCCTAATTTCATCGTATTGGACCTTGGTTCAATTACGGCAATTATTCTATTATTCCCTATTTTTTTTCTTAAACCTTCAAGAGTTGTTTTAATAGCAGTTGGATGATGAGCAAAATCGTCATACATATCAATCCTATTAATAGAAGTTAAAAATTCCATTCTTTTTTTTACACTTTTGAATTTGCCTAAAGAATTTATTGCATTTTTTGGCGATATTCCAATATGTTGAGCTGCTGCAATTGCGGCTAAAGCATTTAAGGAATTATGATGTCCAATTAAATCCCATTTAACTGAACCTTGAATTTTACGTTTAAAAGAAATCTCAAACTCATTATCATTAATTTTTCTGTAAGACCATTTTCCTGTTCCTCCAAAATCTTCTAAATCTGACCAACAACCCATTTTGATAACTCTTTTAATTGAATTACTCTTGTTATTAAATATAATTTTTCCAATTTTAGGTATTGTTCTCAGTAGGTGATGAAAATGCCTTTCAATATGATTAATGTTTTCAAAAATATCTGCATGATCAAATTCTAGATTATTTAAGATTAAGGTTTTTGGACGATAGTGAACAAATTTTGACCTTTTATCAAAGAAAGAGGTGTCATATTCGTCTGCCTCTATTACAAAAAAAGAAGGAAAGTTTTTTTTACTACTAGTTGGTAATCTTGCCGAAACTTTAAAATTTTTAGGAATCCCTCCTATTAAAAAACCTGGAGCCAGACCATTTGATTCTAAAATCCAAGCCAGCATTGAGCTAGTTGAAGTTTTTCCATGTGTTCCTGCAACTGCAAGAACCCATTTATCATTTAAAATATTTTCATACAACCATTCAGGTCCTGATTGGTATCGAAAGTTGTTATTTAATATATTTTCAATTAAAGGATTACCTCGGGAGATAACATTTCCAATTATAAAAATATTTGGTTTTAGTTTGATTTGATTAGCGTCATAGCCTTCAATAATTTTAATATCTAGATCATTTAGTTGTGTTGACATAGGTGGGTAAACATTTTGATCACATCCTGTTACTTTATGTCCTTGAGATTTTGCTAGAACAGCAATCCCAGCCATAAATGTTCCACATATTCCAAGTATATGAATATGCATACTTCTTACCTTAAATTAGAAGCTAACCACTTTTTAAGTTGATCAACAGAAATATTTCTTCGTTCAGCCATATCATTTATTTGATCCTCATCAATTTTATCTACACTAAAATAACTTGACTCAGGATGTGAAAAATAAAATCCACTTACAGACGATGCTGGAATCATGGCCATACTTTCGGTTAATTTCATACCAATCTCATTTGTTTCTAATAGTTTAAAAATATTCTTTTTAACTGTATGTTCTGGACATGCAGGATATCCTGGAGCTGGCCTAATACCTTTATACTTTTCTTTTATCATATCTTCTTTTGATATATTGTCGGCACTTTGATATCCCCATAAATCCTGTCTTATTCTATCATGCATGTATTCTGCGAAAGCTTCAGCTAATCTATCCGTAATAGCTTTAATCATAATTAAACTATAGTCATCTTCTGACTTTTCAAAAATTTTTTCATAAATTTCAGTGTTGATTCCTGAAGTTACAGCAAACATACCAATATAATCCTTAATCCTAGTTGATTTTGGTGCAATATAATCTGCTAAACATTGATTAGGTTTTTGCTTGCCTTTTATATTTGGTTTTTTAGTTTGTTGCCTTAAACAATAATAAGTAAAAATAGGATTAGCTCTATCTTCATTTTCATAAATTTCTATATCATCATCATTAGTTGTATTTGCTGGATAAAAACCAATTACTCCATTGGCCTTTAATTTTTTCTCATTAATAATTTTTTTTAGCATTTTTTGAGCTTCATTAAATAGTTGAGAGGCACTTTCTCCAACAACTTTATCTTTAAGAATATCGGGATACTTTCCATGCAAATCCCACGTTTGAAAAAATGGCGACCAATCGATATATTCACTAAGTAATTTAAGATCAATATTTTTAAAAACACGTCTTCCAATAAATTTTGGTTTAATTGGAGCGAAGTTAAGAGATAATTTATTTTTTCTAGCGCCCTTAAGAGAAATATAGGAAGGACCTTTTTTATTGGAGTGAAGTTGTTTTACATTTTCATAATCCTTAGACAGATTAATTAGGTAGTCTATTTTTTGTTTTGGGTCCATCAGTGATTGCATAATTGATACTGACCTAGAGGCATCAGGCACATGAATTACCGGACCATCATAATGATCTGAAATTTTTACTGCTGTATGTGCTCGTGAGGTTGTTGCTCCTCCAATGAGGAGTGGAATATTATTTTCATTAAAATAAGAATCTCGTTGCATCTCACTTGCAACGTGAGTCATTTCTTCTAATGATGGTGTGATAAGACCAGATAAACCAATTATATCAACATTTTCCTCTTTGGCTTTTGCAAGTATTTCAGAGGCTGGTACCATAACTCCCATATTTACCACTTCGAAATTATTACATTGTAAGACTACCGAAACTATATTTTTACCAATATCATGCACATCACCTTTAACAGTTGCTATTAGCATTTTTCCTTTTGATTTAGCTTTAATTCCAGTTCTTTTTTCATCATCTTCTTTTTCTTTTTCAATAAATGGGACTAAATGAGCCACAGCTTGTTTCATGACTCTTGCTGATTTTACAACTTGAGGTAAAAACATTCTTCCTTGACCAAATAAATCACCAACAACATTCATGCCGTCCATCAATGGACCTTCGATAACATTAATAGGCCTTCCATTATTTTGCGACATAATTTTTACTCGAGCTTCTTCGGTATCCTCCACAATAAAGTCTGTTACTCCATGCACCAAGGCATATTCAATTCTTTTTTCAACAGAAACAGATTGTTCTTCATCACCACGCCAATTTAGTTTTAATTCTTCTTTTTTACTACCTTTTAATGTTCCAGCAATATCGATCATTCGCTCTGTGGCATCTGGTCGTCGATTAAGAATGACATCTTCTACTGCAGTTTTGAGTTCATCTGCAAGGTCATCATATAAACCAATCATTCCTGCATTCACAATTCCCATGGTTAATCCAGCTTTAATGGCATGATGAAGGAAAACAGTATGAATGGCCTCTCGAGCTACATCGTTTCCTCTAAAACTAAAACTGACGTTTGATACACCACCTGAAATTTTTGCATATGGTAAATTTTCTTTAATCCATTTTGTTGCATTAATAAAGTCAACCGCATAATTATTATGCTCATCAATACCAGTTGCAACAGCAAATATATTTGGATCAAAAATAATATCTTCTGGCGGAAAATCTAATTTATTAATGAGGGTATCATAGGCACGTTTGCAAATTTCAATTTTACGTTCATAAGTGTCGGCTTGACCTTTTTCATCAAACGCCATGACAATAACAGCTGCACCATAATTTAAACAAAGCTTTGCATGTTTTAGAAAAGCCTCATCCCCTTCTTTTAAAGATATGGAATTCACTATTGCTTTTCCTTGCACACATTTTAAGCCAGCCTCTATTACATCCCACTTAGATGAATCAAGCATAATGGGTATGCGAGCAATATCTGGCTCAGAAGCAATTAAGTTGAGGAAGTGTTGCATTGCTTGAAGAGAGTCCAACATTCCCTCATCCATATTAATATCAATTACTTGAGCACCATTTTCAACTTGTTGTCTTGCAACCGATACTGCTTCTTCAAACTTTTCTTCAATAATTAATCTTGCAAATGCTTTTGAACCTGTGACATTAGTTCGCTCACCAACGTTTATAAATAGGGTATCTTCTTTAATAGATAAGGTTTCTAATCCTGCAAGTCTGGTAAAAGTTTCTTGTAAAGGCACAACTCTTGGCTTGATATTTTTAATTTGTTCAGCAACTGCTTTTATATGTGCTGGAGTAGTACCGCAGCAACCACCTGCAATATTAATAAAACCACTTTTAGCAAATTCCATTAATAAAGCAGAAGTATCATGTGGTTCCTCGTCAAAACCAGTATCTGACATTGGATTTGGAAGACCTGCGTTTGGATATACGCATATATAAGTGTCAGCTATTTTTGATAACTCTTCAGCGTAAGGACGCATTAATGCTGCCCCTAGTGCACAGTTTAAACCAATTGTTAATGGTTTTGCATGTCTTACAGAATTCCAAAAAGCACTTACGGTCTGTCCTGATAGAATTCTTCCAGATGCGTCTGTTACTGTACCTGATATCATTAATGGTAGACGAATTGATTGTTCTTCAAATTCAGCGTTAACGGCAAATAGTGCTGCTTTGCAGTTAAGAGTATCAAAAACTGTTTCAACTAAAATAATATCTACGCCACCATCAATAAGTGCTTTAATTTGCTCACGGTAACTTATGACTAATTCGTCAAAGTTAATATTACGTGCACCTGGATCATTGACATCTGGTGATATGGATGCAGTTTTTGGGGTTGGGCCAATTGCTCCAGCTACAAATCGTGGCTTATCTTTGGAGTTGTATTTATCTGCAGCTTTTCTGGCTATAATCACAGAAGCTTTATTCATTTCAGATACAAGATGAGCCATGTAGTAATCATCTTGAGCAATACTATTGGCACCAAAGGTATTTGTTTCGATAATATCAGCACCAGCTTCCAGAAAATCCTCGTGAATTTTTTGAATTACTTTAGGCTGAGTAATGCTCAGTAATTCGTTATTACCTTTTACAAATAATTCTCTCTCCCCTTCTGGTGCAGAAAAACTTTCGAATTTTTTTCCTCTGTATTCTTTTTCTGACAAATGATGTTGCTGAATCATAGTCCCCATAGCACCGTCCATAACTAAAATTCTCTCTGAAAGCAATTTTTTTATAATTTTTTCAGTATTTAGCAATTTAATTCTCTATTAAAAAAGAAATAGTCTTAGTATTTAGATGTAGATTAGCCACTGTGTTCATTTATCCTAAAACAATGTGACCAGAAGGAATTTTGATTCACCAAAGATTCCGTTGCTGGTACGGTTAATTTATGGTGAACGCAGTTTACAAAATGATTTGTAATCCGAGCCTGGGATTTTTCTTGCAGCGTTCCTCGGTTATATAATTTTAATTTAATAGTTATAACAAATCAATTAAAGTTATTTTAATTTTTTCTCTATGTCTTTAATTTTTGTTTCTAATGCTTCGACTTTAGCTCTTGTTTTTTTTAAAACTTCAATCTGAACATCATATTCTTCCCTGTTTATTAGGTCCATTTTGGTGAATGTGCTCTTTAATAGTGCATTTATATTATCTTCCATGTCACTTATTGGTGAATCTTTAACTAAAGTTTTAATTTTGTTTGATAAATTTTGAATTTCATCTTTTTTGAACATAAAATATCTCTTGTAAAACATTGATTCTAACAGGAATTTTGTTTTTTTTATTACTAAGTATAAATATTTATTATTCCCCAATAAAAAATATTTAATTGTTAAATGAAAGTTTGGCACGGTAATTGCTTTAATTAATATGTAACAAGAAATACGTATGAGCTCATACGTTTTAACTAAGGAGATGTAACAATGAAATTTAACAAACTAAAATTTGCAGTGTTAGGGGCTTTGATGCTTCCTTTATCTGCGGTTACGGTTGCTGAGGAACATAAGTCAGCTTTCAGTGTTAGCGGGAACGTTGGCCTGTATTCTGATTATATTTTCCGAGGTTATACGCAAACGAAAAATGATCCAGCTTTACAAGGTGGATTTGATATAGAGCATGAAAGTGGTGCATATGCTGGCGTTTGGGCATCCAATGTTAATTGGACTACCGAAGGTGAGTATATGGACGACAATAGTATGGAAATCGACGGTTATTTCGGTTTTGCTGGTGGTTTAGGCGAAACTGGAATTGGTTACGATGTTGGTATCCTGAAATTCTACTACCCAGGTGAAAATACTTTTTCTGGTGCTGGTGGAGCCGATACAGATGCTACAGAATTTTACGCTGGAGTGAGTAAAGACATAGGTATAGTCAGTGCTGGATTAACTTGGTACAGAGTAATTTCTGATGATGCATGGGGCTTTACCGATGCCAAAGGAAGTAACTATGTAACATTAGATGTAGATGTTCCAGTGGGTGAAACCCCATTAACTGCATCTGTTCATGTGGGACGTCAAACCTTTGATGGAGCAGGCAATGATCCATTTGACTACACAGATTGGAAAGTAAATTTAGAGTATGCGCTAAATGATACTTTCGCTCTTGGTGGGTTTTATACAGATACAAACCAATCCACATCTGATTGGACAGTCAATAATGTCTATTTAGGTGATGGAACTGGTGGAGTTTATTTATCTGCAGGGTTTTAGATAGATAAGTTTTGATGAAGGGAAATTTAGATTTCCCTTCTAATTTTAAAGCAATTTAGGGGAATAATATGAAATTAATAACTGCTGTTATCAAGCCGTTCAAGCTTGATGAAGTTAGAGAAGCTCTTTCTGAAATCGGTGTTCAAGGCATTACGGTTACAGAAGTAAAAGGTTTTGGCCGTCAAAAAGGCCATACTGAGCTTTATCGTGGCGCTGAATACGTAATTGATTTTTTACCTAAGGTAAAACTTGAAGTTGCAATCTCAGACAAATTATCAAAAAAGGTCGTCGAGGCTATTACAAAATCTGCACTCACTGGAAAAATTGGTGACGGCAAAATCTTTGTTATGGCACTTGATCAAGTTCAACGTATCCGCACTGGTGAAACCGGTGAAGATGCACTTTAGGAGACTGACATGAAAAAATTATTTTACAAATTTGGAATGGCGGGCTTATTAAGTCTTCTATTGCTTGGATTTTCACAAATAGGTATTTCTAATGAAATATTCGATTTATCTAAAGACACAATAATGCTTGCTGAGGTGACAGAAGAAGTTTCACCTGTTGCTGAAGCTGCAGAGGAAACACCAACGCTTGATACAGGCGACACAGCTTGGATGATTGTTGCAACAATTCTTGTGATTGTGATGGCAATCCCAGGACTTGCATTATTTTATGGGGGCTTAGTCAGGTCTAAGAATATGCTGTCAGTTTTAATGCAGGTTTTTGTAACTTTTTCTTTAATGTCAGTATTGTGGGTAGCTTATGGTTATAGTTTAGCCTTCACTGAAGGACCTTATAATACTTTCATTGGAGGATTAGGCGCAGCTTTCTTAGGTGGAATTACTGGAGACTCGGTTTCTGGAACCATCCCTGAATATGTATTCGTTACTTTTCAATTAACTTTTGCAGCCTTAACTCCTGCTCTAATTGTTGGTGGTTTTGCTGAGAGGGTTAAATTTTCTGGCATGTTAGCATTTTTAGCTTTATGGGTAACTACAGTTTATCTTCCGATCTGCCATATGGTTTGGGGCGGAGGTTTAATAAGCTCATGGGGTGCAATTGATTTTGCTGGCGGGACTGTTGTTCATATTAATGCTGGTGTTGCAGCACTTGTACTTGCACTTGGAATTGGAAAACGAATTGGTTATGGTAAAGAAGTTATGGCACCTCACAATATGCCGATGACTATGATTGGAGCTTCATTACTATGGGCTGGTTGGTTTGGTTTTAATGTAGGAAGTGAACTTGCAGCCGATGGAACAGCCGGTTTAGTTATGATTAATACTCAAGCAGCAACTGCTGCTGCTGTATTAGGCTGGATCACAATGGAATGGGTAGCTCGAGGTAAGCCTTCAATGCTAGGTGGTGCATCTGGAGCAATTTCAGGTCTTGTTGCTATTACTCCTGCCTGTGCAGTAGTTGGACCAGTTGGCGCAATTATCCTTGGTATCGTTGCAAGTATCATCGCATATTGGGCTTGTACTAGCCTTAAAAAAGTATTGGGCTATGATGATTCGCTTGATGTATTCGGTATACATGGAGTTGCAGGTATTGTTGGCGCAGTTGGCTTAGCAATTCTGATGGCACCACAGTTTGGAGGTGTTGGATATGATGATGGTGTAACTATGATGAGTCAATTCATGGTGCAAGCTAAATCAGTAGGATTTACTATTCTTTGGTGTGGTGTAATCAGTTTCGTATTATATAAAATTGTTGACGCTACCATTGGTCTTCGTGTTTCAGAAGAAGACGAAAGAGCTGGTTTAGATACTACATCACATGGTGAAACAGCGTACCACTCTTAATTACTATCTCCTGTTGTAATTGAGTGATCAGGAAAGGGCCCATGTAAATGGGCCTTTTTTTTGTGTTAATATTTAAATCAAATTTTTAACTGGATTTACTGAGATGCTTACAGAAATAGAATTACATTTAGCATATAAAATTGGGAATAAATCTATTAACACTTTCCCGTATCCGCATCTATATATTCAGAATGTTTTCCCAAATGATTATTATTCGAAAATCCTTAAAAATTTACCATCTGTAAATTCAATGACATCAATGCCTGATTTATATCCAGAACAACCAGGGTTTAAAAACTATAAAGACCGGTATGTATTGGAATTTGCAAGAGATGAGCATATACAAAAAATTGAAAGTGATAAGCAGGAATTTTGGAAAGGAATCGGCTCTACATTACTAAAAGGGCAATTTGGTAATCTTTTAAGAGCTAAATTTAAACACTATCTTGATATGCGATTTAAGCTCATTGGTGATGTAAATTTCTCACTCGAAATGCAACTTGTAAATGATAAAAAAAATTATGCATTGGGACCTCATAGCGATCATCCTAGAAAGGTTATATCTGCATTGTTTTACTTACCTAAAGACATGAGCCAGCAAGAAATTGGAACATCTATTTATATACCAAAAGATCCTTCTTTTCTAGAGGCTTTATCTACTTGCTCTTGAGAAAATATAAAGCCTAACTGCTTAAAAAGCTCTATTGTGTCAAGATGCTCAGGTAAATTCGGGTTTAATTCTATTATTACTGATTTAATTTTTTTATTCTCAAGAGTTTTTCTTGCTCCTTCAATTACCTTATACTCAAAACCATCAACATCAATTTTAATATAATCTGGGATAGGTAATTTGTTTGTTTCAACCAAACTATCCAATTTAAAAGTTATGCAGCCTTGCGCAAACCCAATATGATCATGAAATGGCTGAAGTTCAAAATTTAGAGGTTCTCCAACAGCATGGTTTGCAGCCCCAGCATCCTCATTATTTATACCCATGAAAATATAGTCGAAATTATCAACATCAGATAAGCCAACACAATATGCACCTACTTTATTGTCAAGGTTATTGGATTTTATATTCCTATTTAAGAGCCAATAATTTTGAGACTCTGGTTCCAATGCATAGACTGTTGCATCCCTTACAAGTGAAGCATAAATTGTATACATACCAACATTCGCCCCAATGTCTAATAGTATTTCTTCTGGATTTATTTGATCTAACCAATCTATTGTACCCGGCTCTTTAGTGAATAATGTATCTGCTCTCCACTTTGTCAAGAGATTTGGTGTGTGGAAAATTAATTTTTTACCGTTGAATTCAACTGTAGTTTTTGGATCTAACTTTTCATACTCTTCTAAACTTATGCTCATAATTTAATATAATTTCTTAAACCCAAAAAAAAATTGTACCATGTTAGAAATATAAATTGTCTTAAGTTATGAAATTAAACTACGTATTTTAATAAAATTTACTCCTCAGCTATTCTTTTCTTTTAAGTATTTTTCTTTTGCTTCTTTTTCA
>JAOMCC010000012.1 GCA_028344855.1 Nitrosomonadales bacterium
AAGATGCCATTATTTGTATGGACATGGGTTATTACTTCATTCTTACTAATTGCATCGCTGCCAGTTCTTGCAGGTGGCGTAACAATGTTACTAACTGATAAATATTTTGGAACAAGTTTTTTTGATGCTGCAGGTGGTGGTGATCCTGTTCTATTTCAACATATTTTTTGGTTTTTTGGACATCCTGAAGTTTATATTTTAGCGCTCCCAGCTTTTGGTATCGTCTCTCAGATTATCCCAGCTTTTTCTAGAAAACCATTGTTTGGTTATACATCTATGGTTTATGCAACTGCATCTATTGCAATCCTTTCATTCTTTGTTTGGGCACATCATATGTTTACTGTTGGTCTTCCAATTAAAGCAGAATTATTTTTTATGTATGCAACAATGCTGATAGCAGTTCCAACAGGTGTGAAGGTCTTTAATTGGATTGCTACAATGTGGAAAGGCTCGATGACTTTTGAGACTCCAATGTTGTTCGCAGTAGCATTCGTTATTTTATTCACTATTGGAGGGTTTTCTGGCTTAATGCTTGGTATTACCCCTGTAGATTTCCAGTATCATGATACTTACTTTGTAGTAGCTCATTTCCATTATGTACTTCTTACAGGTGCGATATTTGCACTGATGGCTGCAGCATATTACTGGTTGCCAAAATGGACAGGAAATATGTACGATGAGCGTTTAGGTAAGATTCATTTTTGGTTATCACTAATCTCATCAAATGTTTTATTTTTCCCACAGCATTTTCTTGGTTTAGCAGGTATGCCTCGAAGAATTCCTGATTATGGAATTCAATTTGCTGATTTTAATATGATTTCAAGTATTGGAGGTTTTGCATATGGTATATCTCAGCTATTATTTGTTTACATCATTATTAAATGCGCAATGGGGGGTAAAAAATCTAAAGCCCTATCTTGGGAAGGTGCAAAAGGACTTGAATGGACTGTTCCATCTCCTGCACCATTTCATACCTTTGAAAAACCACCAAAGTTAACCAAGCAAATGCTTGAACTATAATTTCATTAATGGTTGAAAAAAAGGATAATACAGAAGAACAATTGAGAAAAAAAAATAAGCGATTAGCGCTAACTCTGGGTTTAGTCGCATGTTTTTTTTATGGATTTTTTGTTTTGATGCATGCTATAAATGGCTAATAAAAAAAGTATAAAGAAAACAACATTAAGCTTATTTTTATTTACAGTTTTTATGTTTGGTTTTGGTTATGCTATGGTTCCTTTGTACGATGTTTTTTGTAAAATCACAGGATTAAATGGTAAAACTATTCGTGTAACTGAAAATGTTAATGAACAGGAAGTGGTATCTGATCGTTTAGTAAAGGTTCAGTTCGATGCTAATATTAATGGCGATCTTCCATGGACTCTTAAGCCTAACCAAAGAACAATGAGGGTTCAACCAGGTAAGTTTTATGAAGCAGTATATACTGTTAAGAATATAAATGATAAGGATATAGTGGGACAAGCAATACCAAGTGTTTCTCCACAGATTGCATCATTGTATTTTAAGAAAGCTGAATGTTTTTGCTTTATAAATCAATTACTTAAATCCGGTGAGACCAAAGAAATGATGGTTAGATTTGAAGTTGACAAAGAATTACCTAAAGGTGTGGAAGAGTTGACACTTTCTTATACTTTTTTTAGAGTTAAGAAAGTAGCAGTTAATTAATTTAATTTTAAGATAGGAAATTTATATGGCAAGTCAAGAATTATATTATATCCCCGATGGAAGTAAGTGGCCTATTGTTGGAACCCTCTCTTTATTCATTACTTTTTTAGGAGGCGCCATGATGTTTAATGGCGTTGATTCTGGTACATATGTCTTGATTATCGGCTTAGCAGCACTAACTTACATGTTTGCTGGTTGGTTTGCTGATGTAATTTCAGAAAGTATTGCAGGTAAATACAGTAAGCAAGTTGATGTGAGTTTTAGAATGGGAATGGGTTGGTTTATTTTGTCGGAAGTAATGTTTTTTGCAGCATTTTTTGGCGCACTTTATTATGCTCGAATGTTCTCGATTCCATGGCTTAGTGGAGAAGGTCAAGGAGGACATAATGGTACACATGAATTTTTATGGTCTTCATTTCAAGCAAGTTGGCCAATGAACGTTATGCCAGATCCATCGAATTATACTCAATACAAGGATGTTATTCCTGCATTTGGAATCCCCGCAATTAACACAGCCATTTTATTAACCAGTGGTGTTACTGTTACATTTGCTCATTGGGCCCTTAAAGATTCTAGTAGAAAAGCCTTAAATGCCTGGCTTTTTGCAACAGTTGCATTAGGATTTATCTTTGTTTATTTTCAAGCCGGCGAGTACACACATGCAATGAATGACCTTGATTTAAGACTGGATAGTGGTATTTATGGATCAACTTTTTATCTATTAACAGGTTTTCATGGATTTCACGTAACTATGGGTGCTGTTATGCTTGCTGTGATTCTTTTTAGGTCTCTAAAAGGGCATTTTAGTAAGAAAGACCATTTTGCTTTCGAAGCTGTAGCATGGTACTGGCATTTTGTTGATGTTGTTTGGCTAGGTTTATTTGTATTTGTTTATTGGATATAAACTAAAAAAAGCTACTAGACGTAGCTTTTTTTCAAATATGGTTTGGTGAAATCCATCCCATTGACCACCCAACAAAAATTAGAATGAAAAGTAATACTGAGAGTACAATTCTAATTGTTAATGATTTTGCCATTTTTACAGACTGATCATCATCCTTCATTAGAAAATGTAAGCCTCTAGTTAATGAAATAAGAATGATTATTAAAAGAAGAATGATTACAAATTTAAAAGCCACTGAGATATCCATTATTTCTCCAAAAAGGATAAAAATTGTTTTTTAGGAAGTACGAATTTAATTTAACGTTAATCCCCACCATTGCGTTTATAGTTGCATTTATATGTTTTATAAGATTAGGTTTCTGGCAACTTGAAAGAGCTAACCAAAAAAATAATATTAATTCTGATTATACGTTACGCCAAGATGAACCTTTAATAAATTTAAATAAAATAAACCCTATAAATAAAAAAGAGTCCTTACTATGGAGGCGTGTTGAGTTAAATGGTTCATTTTTGAATAAAAAAAATATAATTCTTGATAATCAAATTTTTAATAAAATTGCTGGTTTCAATATATTAACTCCCTTTTTAATCAAAGGAGGTAATCATGTTGTTTTAATTAATCGGGGGTGGCAACCTAATTTACCCAATCGAGATTTAATACCAAATATTATAAATATTGATGGAGATAAGACTCTTAAAGGTCATATTGCTAAATTTCCTACTAGTGGGATAACATTAGGACAAAGTAATATTGAGACAATGAATTCTTCAGTATTTAGAATGCAAAGATTAGATTTTGATGAGCTTAAATATTTTTTCACATTCAATATATTGCCATATATGATTTATGTAGATCCTTTACTTGATAAAGAAAATTATAATACTTTCAAATTGCCAGCTCCTGATTCAGAAAAAAACTATGGCTATGCTTTTCAGTGGTTTGCTTTTGCTTTGACTTTATTCATTATTTTCATAAAACTTGGAATTAGAAAAAAAAATGTCATTAAATCAAAAAAATAAAGGTAAATTGACACTCGTTGGGATTGCTTTTTTATTTTTTTTACCGATAGTTTCATCTTGGTATTTAGTTTTTTATTCTGATTTTAAGAAAAATGCAATAGGAACAGAGCATGGTGAATTAATTGAACCGGTTGTAAATATCGGTGAAATTAAAGCAAAAGAAATTCAAACGAGGAATGAGATTTTAATTAATAAAAAATGGATTTTGGCCTTTGTACAAAAGACAATTTGTGATGATTTATGTAAAGAAAGATATTATCAGTTAAGACAAATTCGACTAGCTTTAGGAGAGGATAGAGATAAAGTTGAAAGACTAGTTATTTCAAATGAATTAACTAATATTGATGAATTAAAGATTTTATATCCTGGTCAGAAGTATATAGATGGCGACGATGAAAATTACCAATCATTAATTAAACAATTTAAAAACTATATTACAGATCAAGATGATCCTATTTTTTTGATAGATCCATATGGTTTTTTAATGATGCAATATCCAAAGGGTACTGAACCAAAAGGAATTATCAAGGATATTGAAAAACTTATTAAGAATTCGAAATAGAATCTTTTAAAGTTCTTTCTAGTAAATTATCAAAATCATCGAAATTTATCTCCCCGATAATTTTGTTTACTATTTTTCCTTTATGATCGATTAAAAAAAAAGTTGGTGTCAATGTGACCTCATTAAATTGGGATGCAATTTTTTTATCTAGATCTAAAACTACTGAAAATGGAAGTTTGTTATTTTTTGAAAAACTTAAAACACGACTTGGTGGATCATAGAACATTGCTACTGCAATTAAATCAAAATTTTGTTTTTTATATTTATTATAAGTTTTTATCAAATCTGGCATTTCAGCTATACAACTTGTGCAGTCAGTTGCCCAAAAATTAATTAAAACAACTTTCCCTAAAAGATCTTTTGAAGTTATTTTTTCTCCTGTAATTGTAGTCATGTTTAAATTATCAATAGTTACTTTTTCGAAACTAATTAAATATAAGCTAGTCAAAAAAACTAATAATGCAGATATGATGATTTTTTTATTCATATTTTGTTTAATCTAAATTTTTAATGTAAGTCACTTTTCAAGATATTAAGTTTTAATCAAAGTCAACATTGTTAAAACTGTCAACATGAGTATTCTACATTAATAAGCTTCTAATAAAGGATGAAATAATTTTGAGTTTCTTTAACCGATTACTTTTATTTTCAACGTTTTTAACATTATGTGTTGTTGTTTTTGGTGCTTATGTTAGGTTGACCGATGCTGGACTTGGCTGCCCTGATTGGCCAGGTTGTTTCGGTACTCTTACAGTTCCTGAAAGTGAAATTGCAATCAAAGAAGCACAAACTGCTTACCCAGGAAATATAGTGGAAGTTGGTAAAGCATGGAGGGAAATGATTCATAGATATTTAGCTGGAATTCTTGGATTACTAGTTTTATTAATAACAATTATTGCTTATAAAATCCGTGATGAACTCAAAGTAAAATTTATTTTACCTTTAAGTATTTTGGTATTAATTACTTTTCAAGCTACATTAGGAATGTGGACAGTAACTGAATTGTTAAAACCAATTATAGTTACTGCGCATTTAATTGGGGGTATGACTATTTTAGGATTACTTACTTATATGACTCATAGACATAATGGCGCTGTTAGCAACATCATCATAATTAATCCTAGAATAAAGCCTTTAATTCGATTTTCCTTGGTTTTACTATTTATTCAAATTATGCTTGGTGGTTGGACTAGCACAAATTATGCAGCGCTTGCATGTACAGATTTTCCAACATGTCATGGCTCATATTTTCCAGAAATGGACTTTAAGAATGGTTTTAATATTTTTCGTGAACTTGGAATGACAGCTTCAGGAGAAGGCTTATCTGTTCAAGCCCTTCAAGCAATTCAATGGGTTCATAGAGTTGGCGCTATAATACTTACTGTTTATTTTATTTTTTTGGCTTATTTATTGAAACAATATCCATCTGCAAGTTTCTATCGAAATATTCTTTTATTGGTTTTATTTTTGCAAGTTATTATAGGAATAGCCAATTTAGTCTTTTATTTACCATTAATTTTAGCTACTCTTCATAACTTTCTAGCTGCATTATTGGTTATAATAACTACTATTATTAATTCAAGAATTACGCCGCAATATGATTAAAGAAATATCTATAAAAAGTTATTTTTCTGGAGAAAATATTAAAGCATTTTTTACTCTTTGCAAGCCAAGAGTAAATGCTTTAATAGTTTTTACAGCTGTAATTGGAATGTTTTTATCCACCCCTGGAATGGTTCCATTAAATATATTGATTAGTGCAATTATTGGGATTGCTTTTGTGTCTGGTTCTGCAGCAGCTTTTAATTGTCTTATTGAAGAAAAAATTGATGCTCGTATGGCAAGAACTCGAGGCAGACCACTTCCAATGGGTAAAGTGTCTCAAGACGAAACTATTTTTTTTGCTAGTATTCTAGGGGTGCTCGGATTATTTATTCTTTTTTATTTTGTTAATTTTTTAACGATGTGGCTTACAGCACTTACTTTTTTTGCTTATGCAGTAATTTATACGATTTTTCTCAAACCTGCTACACCGATGAATATAGTTATTGGGGGAGCCTCTGGTGCTATGCCACCGGTTCTGGGTTGGGCTGCAGTCAACAATTATCTAACCCCTGAAGCTTGGATTTTATTTTTGATTATCTTTTGTTGGACACCACCCCATTTTTGGGTTTTAGCTCTATACCGTCGAGTTGAGTATGCCAAAGTTGGGATGCCTATGTTACCAGTGACTCACGGAGAAAAATTTACTTTATTACATATTGTACTTTATACAATAATTTTAGTGATTGTTACGATGATGCCATTTAGTATTGGTATGACAGGACTAATTTATTTATTTTTCGCGACCATACTTAATGCTATTTTTCTTTATTATGTGGTGATGCTCTATAGGAATTATTCTGATAAACTATCCATGAAAATTTTTAGATATTCAATAGTGTATCTTGGATTAATATTTACAGCATTTTTGATTGATCATTATTTTAAATTTATTTTTGTTTAATTTTGTAAGAAGGAAGATTTATGAGTGAAAAAAGAAAACTAAAGGATATTTTCGAAACAATTCTAGTTGTTATTGGAAGCTTAGTTGGGGCAATTATTATTATTGTAGCAGCTACAACTAAATACAATTTTGGCCAATCAGATGATACAAAGGTTGTTAAGCAAAATTCTCAAGAGGATATGAAGCCGGTTGCTGAAGTTGCAGTTATTGGAAAAGCAGAAGTTAATAAAGGATCGAATAAAGAGCCTTCAAATTCTGTATTGGGCGATAAAATCATAAAAGCTAATTGTGCTTTGTGTCATACGACTGGTGTAATGGGTTCTCCAAAAATTGGAGATGTTGAACAATGGGCACCAAGAATTGCTCAAGGAAAAGACTTACTTATCAAGAATGCTATTAATGGTATTAGAATGATGCCTGCCAAAGGCGGAAATGCAAAACTTACTGATGAAGAAGTGGCTGCAGCAGTAATCTCAATGGCAAATGCATCTGGAGGTAATTTATAAAATCTAGATGTCAATTTATGCTATTGGCGATCTTCAAGGATGTTACTTTTCATTTCAATCTTTATTAGATACCTTAAACTTTAATATAAGAGATGATGAGCTTTGGTTAGTAGGCGATTTAGTTAATCGTGGCAAAGGTTCTTTGGAGGTCCTCAATTGGTGTTATAAAAACCAAAGAAGTATTAAAGTTGTTTTAGGAAATCATGACCTTCATTTTTTAGCAGTTGCATTAAAAGCAAAATCAATTGGTAACAAAGATACAATTGAGACTATTCTAAGAAATAAGAATTTATCTAAATATGTTGATTGGCTTTTATCATTACCATTAGTTTATGGTAATGAAAATTTTTTAATGGTTCATGCAGGAATCCCACCTTCATGGTCTTCGGACTTTACAA
This sequence comes from Nitrosomonadales bacterium, assembly GCA_028344855.1. GTDB lineage: Bacteria > Pseudomonadota > Gammaproteobacteria > Burkholderiales > Methylophilaceae > BACL14. Next base: position 7,583 of record JAOMCC010000012.1, read on the forward strand.
AAAAATTATCAAACGAAGTGAGTTCGGAGTTAAATAAAAATCCAAAAAAATTTCTTGAAAATATGTATGGAAATTTTCCAAATAAATGGAATAAAAATTATAAAAGAGAGGATCGTTTAAGATTTACAATTAATTCATTAACCAGAATGCGAGCATTAAATAAAGATGGCTCTATTAATTTTTCTTTTAAAAAAAAGCTTAATGATTTACCTCTTAACCTTATTCCTTGGTATCTTTATCCTGCCAAGAAAAGAAATGAATTTGTTTTATCAGGTCATTGGTCTGCAATTGGAATACAATCTTATTTAAATGGAATTACTTTAGATTCTGGTTGTGTGTGGGGAGGTAGCTTAAGTGCTTATAGTTTTAATGAAAAAAAGATTATATCAATTAGTGCTGATTCAAGAGATTTAGCCTAGTGGACTACCAAAAAGTTTTTCAATATCAGAAATTTGTGTGGTGTGATTTTGACCACCTTTATGATTAATTTTAATTGCACCCATAACAGACGCTAATTGACCAGATTTTTCCCAATTGAAATTATTTACAATACCATAAATCAAACCTGCTCTGAATGCATCCCCACATCCTGTTGGGTCAACTGGATTTTTAACTGGAATAGCATCTATATTAATTATTTCACTTTGAGAATAGATTACGGACCCCTGAGAACCTTTTGTAACAATTAAAGCCTCAACAGAATCAGCTAGCTCTTTCAGGGTTATTTTTGTTTTATCTAAGATAAGTTGTAATTCATAATCATTTAAAGCAATATATTTAGCTTGATCTATAAAGAGCATTAATTCATCTTTATCAAACATGGGTAATCCTTGTCCAGGGTCAAATAAAAATGGAATATTTTTTTTAACGCATTCACTAGCATGTTTTATCATTCCGTCTTTTCCATCTGGCGCAATAACTGCTAAATCAATTTTTTCAGTAATAAAGTTAATACTATTTTTATGCGACTGAGTCATTGCGCCTGGGTGAAAAGCTGTGATTTGATTATCATCCAAATCAGTTGTGATATAGGCTTGAGCTGTAAGTGTGTCTGGAATTATTTTTATATAGTCTTGATTAATTTCATATTTACTTAAGCGTTCAACATATTTTTGAAAGTCTTCCCCAACAGTTGCCATTATTAGAGCAGAGCTATTAAGTAATGATAAATTATATGCAATATTCCCTGCTGTTCCTCCAAAGTTTCTTTTTAATTCTGGCACATAAAATGCCACACTCAATTTATGAATTTGATCGGGTAAGATGTGATTTTTAAAGTAATCATTAAAGACCATTATTGAATCGTATGCCATTGATCCACAAATTAATATATTGCTCATTAGGGCTTCACCACAACTAATATAACTATTGCAAAAAGAAGAATTACTGGAATCTCATTAAACCAACGATAAAAAATATGTGTATGTTTATTTTTATTCAATTTAAAATCAATTAAATATTTTAGACAGGCAAAATGATAAAAGATGAGAAGAAGAACACACAATAATTTTAAATTAAGCCAAGTTCCATTAAATCCATACTCTATCCATAACCACATACCTAAAATAAGAGTAATTAATGCTCCTGGTGTCATAATTCCATAGAATAATTTTCTTTCCATTATGATGAATCTTTCATGACTAATTTTATCCTTTGCCATTGCATGGTATACAAATAATCTTGGTAAATAGAATAAACCTGCAAACCAAGTGACCATAAAAATAATATGAAAAGCTTTGATCCAAAGCATGAACTTTACCTATAAAAAATGTTCTCAATAGTTGAGATAAATTTTCTCATAAAATGTACAATAACCCTAATTGGAATAGCGCAAAAAATATAATGAATGCACCTATATCTACTGATGTTATGAAGGCTGAATCACAGTTTTCAAATCGCTTGCGTGAAATTCCTTACAATTACACGTCATTTTCAGATAAAGAAATAGTAATTCGCTTTCTTGGCGACGAAATTTGGCTAATTTTAGAAGAATTACGATCAGAGAGAAAGACAGGACATTCAGCAAGAATGTTATTTGAGGTTTTAGGCGATCTCTGGGTAGTAAATAGAAATCCATACCTTCAAGATGATCTTTTAGAGAACCCTAAAAGACTTAAGATGCTTATTCAAGCAATGCATCATAGGATTCAATCAATTGAAGATAGAAGTTTTGGTAACATGAAAGTAGCTCAATTAACTACTGCAGCATTGTCTGCAATCAAGATATTTGAATCTGAGTTTAAAAAAATTAAGAAGTTAAGAAAACAAGTGTTGGCTCGTTTAAAGCGACACACAAAAAAACATAATATACAGTTTGATGGTTTAGCTAGAGTATCTCACGTTACTGATGCAACAGATTGGAGGGTGGAATATCCTTTCGTTGTAATAAATCCTGACACTGAAGAAGAAATTTCTGCAATAGTGAAAGAATGCATAGCTTTAGAATTAACAATTATTCCAAGAGGTGGTGGAACTGGTTATACAGGAGGTGCTATTCCACTAACACCATTTTCAGCTGTTATTAATACCGAAAAATTAGATCATATAGGTGAAATAGAATATAAAAATTTACCAGGCGTTGATAAAGCAATTCCTACGATTCATTGCGGAGCTGGTGTTGTAACAAGAAGAGCAATGGATTTAGCTTCTGATGCGGGGTTAGAATTTGCTACTGACCCAACATCTGCTGATGCATGCTGTATTGGCGGCAATGTTGCAATGAATGCAGGTGGAAAAAAAGCAGTAATATGGGGTACAGCAATTGATAATTTGGCTTCATGGAAGATGGTGGATCCAGATGGAAATTGGGTATTTATTGAAAGATTAGACCATAATTTAGGCAAGATTCATGATATTCATAAGGCACGCTTTAAAATTACAAGATTTTCAATTAGTAGCGAAACTCCTAAAACTGAACCAGAGATATTAGAAATTCCTGGTAAAAGTTTCAGAAAAATTGGACTAGGAAAGGATGTTACTGATAAATTTTTAAATGGATTACCAGGAATTCAAAAAGAAGGCTGTGACGGGCTGATTACTTCTGCAACTTTTATTTTGCATAAAATGCCTCAAAATATAAGAACAATTTGTCTTGAATTTTTTGGTAAAGTTTCTCGAGCAGTTCCAACAATCATAGAAATTAAAGATTATATAGATAATTTAGATGGTGTTTTATTGGCTGGATTGGAGCATTTAGACGAAAGATATATAAAAGCAGTGGGTTACACAACTAAGTCAACTCAAACTGCAAGGCCAAAGATGGTTCTAATTGCAGATATTGCCAGCAATAATGAGGATGCAGTTGGTCAAGCTGCATCACAGATAGTTCAAATATCAAATTCAAAAGATGGAGAGGGTTTTATTGCTGTATCAAAAGAGTCACGAAAAAGATTTTGGCTCGATAGAGCTAGAACTGCTGCAATTGCTAAACATACTAATGCATTTAAAATTAATGAAGATGTTGTTATTCCTTTGCATAATTTGGGAGACTACTCAAATGGTATTGAAAGGATTAATATTGAATTATCAATTAATAATAAATTAAAGCTTATTAATGATCTTTGCCATTATATAGAAAATATTTCTGGAAGTTTCGAAAACGAAACTATTGATAAGCAACTATTAGAAAATAAAAAACAATTAGCTTTATCACTTTTAACATCAGTTCAAGATAAGTGGATTTATTTTCTTTCAAATCTTGATGTCCCACTAATCCATCTTGAAAAATTTATTGAAGAAAAAGAAAAAGAAAATGATCAAACTCTATTTGAAGTTATTCAATCACATGAAATTAGAATTTCATGGAAATTAGAATTAAAAGAACCTTTAAATGAAATTTTTTCTGGGCGTGATTTCGAATCAGTTTTTAAAAGAATTATCAATATTCATCAAGAAGTTCTTAAATCAAGGGTTTTTATTGCTTTACATATGCATGCAGGCGATGGAAATGTTCATAGTAATATCCCAGTTAATTCAGATGATTATGAAATGATGAAAGATGCCCATAAAGCTGTCGCACGAGTTATGAATTTAGCTAAAAGTTTAGATGGAGTTATTTCTGGTGAACATGGTATTGGTATAACAAAAATGGAATTTGTAGATGACTCAACAATTAATACATTTGCGAGTTATAAAGCAAAAGTTGATCCTAATGAGCATTTTAATAAAGGTAAATTAATGCCTGGTTCAGGTTTAAGTAATGCATATACGCCAAGTTTTGGCTTACTTGAACAAGAGTCAATCATTATGGAGCAATCTGAAATTGGGGAAATTGCAGACTCTATAAGCGACTGTTTAAGGTGTGGTAAGTGTAAACCAGTATGTACAACACATGTTCCTAGAGCAAATCTTCTTTATAGCCCTAGAAATAAAATTTTAGCAACATCATTATTAATTGAGGCATTTCTTTATGAAGAACAAACTAGAAGGGGAATTTCACTTAAACATTTTGATGAATTTAATGATGTAGCAGATCATTGTACTGTATGTCATAAATGTCTTTCACCATGTCCAGTAGATATTGATTATGGCGATGTGTCTATAGCTATGCGTAATTTTTTAAGGGTACAGAATAAAAAACATTTTAACCCTGGTAATTTAATGGCTATGACTTATTTGAATTTAAAAGATCCAGTTACAATTAAATTGATGAGAAAGTTTATGGTGGACGTCGGATATAAGTTTCAGAGATGGTCCTATTCTATTTTTAAGAGAATTGGCTTAATTAATTCTTCCAAAAATTCACCGACATCAACAGTTGGAAAATCATCAATTACAACCCAAGTAATTCATTTTATGAATAGACCAATGCCAAAAGATATGCCAACTAAAACATCGAGAGGTTTGTTAGGGATTGAAGATGATAAGATAATACCAGTTATCAGAAATATAGCTGGAGTAAGTGATGATTCTGAGGCCGTATTCTATTTTCCTGGTTGTGGTTCTGAAAGATTATTTTCTCAGGTTGGTTTAGCTACACAGGCAATGCTGTACGATGTTGGAGCAATTACAGTGTTACCTCCAGGTTATTTATGTTGCGGCTATCCGCAAACTTCATCAGGTGATCATGATAAAGGTCAAGAGATAACATCTGATAATAGGGTTCAATTTCATAGGGTAGCAAACACTTTAAATTATTTAGATATTAAAACAGTTATTGTTTCTTGTGGTACCTGTATGGATCAATTACAAAAATATGAATTTGAAAAAATTTTTCCAGGTTGTCGATTACTTGATATCCATGAATATTTAATGGAAAAAGGGGTCAAGATGCAAGGAATTAATGGTCAACAATATATGTATCATGACCCATGTCATAGCCCCATGAAAACTTACTCTCCAGATAAAGTGACAAATTCATTAATGGATCAAGAAGTACCTTTAAATGATAGGTGTTGTGGTGAATCAGGGACATTTGCAGTAGCTAGGCCTGATATTGCATCTCAAGTAAAAATGAGGAAGCAAGAAGAAATAGAAAAAGGGTTAAAGGCATTACCTAAAACAACAGATATACAAAATCCAGTAAAGATACTTACATCATGTCCTTCATGCCTTCAAGGTTTAGCAAGGTATGGAGATGATACAAATACAACTGCCGATTATATTGTGGTCGAACTTGCAAAACATAATTTAGGGAAAAATTGGTTAGAAGAATATGTTGATAAAGTGAACAAAGGCGGAATTGAAAGAATTCTTTTATAACTAAAAAGGTAAAAAGATTCCCGTGGTAAAGTTTTGAATTACTCTTGTTACTGTTCTTTCTGTTTTTTCAGAAAGGGTAAACGCAAAATAATCAGTACGCCCTATTATTTTTCCAAACTCTCTTTCGAAAGATAAGTTAGATTCTAGAGAATTAATTTCATTCGACAAAAGGAAAGGCTGTCCTTTTTTATTTTTCTTTGATGCTAATTTCCAAACAATTATTTCAATATTCCTAGATGCATTATATATTTTTTGAGGATCTAGCGAATCAAAAATATAAAATTCAGTTTTATCTCCGTGTGCTTTAATAAGCATAGTATATAGACCAGTAATTAGTGACAAAACTCTGTCTCCGTTAAAGTTATCATCGAAAACTTGGTTTAGCGCGTCTACACCTTGAGCATTTTCTATTCTCTTGAATTTCCAATTATGGTCACCATTGAATACCCAGTTTGTCATTTTTTCCGCATTATCTGAAGTACTTTTTTTTAGTTGATTAGGATTTTTTTTATAAAATTTTAGCATTAGTATTTTTAGACTTTCTATATTCTCTCTAATTTCATAGTCAGCCATTCGATCAAAATCAGACTTACCAAACTGATTTATTGATCCTTTGTCATATTGGGTTGAATCTTTTTTTTGAAGAGTAGAGCCGGAACAGCTACAGATTAAAAAGCTAAAAAAAAGTAATAAAATTTTCATTTTTCTAAATAATTGATTCTTTATCAAAAATTAATTTAAATGAACTTCCTTTACCAACATCACTAGTAATTTTTAATTCTCCATTATGTTGTTTTATAATATTTTTTACTATCGATAATCCAAGACCAGTTCCTCCAGTATCTCTACTTCTGTCAGGATCAACTCTGTAAAATCGTTCGGTAATTCTGTCTATATGCTTATGTTCAATTCCACACCCATTATCTTTAACTTCAAAAATAGGCAATCCATTTATTAAGCCCCAGCTAATAGAAATAGAACCATTATTTTTAGTATATCTTATTGCATTTGTAATTAAATTATAAAAAGCACTCTCAATTTCTTTTTTTGATCCATATATATTTAGGTTTTCATTGATAAGATATTTGATTTTATGTTTTTTGGCATCTATAGATGAAATGCTTTTTTTAATTTTATTAATCATAATTTTAATTTGTATTTTTTCAGACCGATTCTGGAATAGGTTTGATTCAACATTCGATAATAATAATAAATCATCAACAAGTTTTGTCATTCTATAAGCTTGACTACTCATCATTTTAAATATTTTTTTGTGATCCTTATTTTTAAATTCAGCCATATCTTCTAATGTTTCAATAAATCCAGAAATTACTGTCAATGGTGTCTTTAATTCATGAGAAACATTGGAAATAAATTCTTTTCTGGTAGCTTCAATCTTAATTGCTTGACTTATATCTTTAGCAATTAAGACTTTTTGTTTTTCACCAAATAATAAAATTTTTACTTCAATTACTTTTTTAAAGTTTGAATCTAAATTTATTTTAATTGATTCGTCAAAATTTGCCTTTTCAAGGTAATTAAATAGTTTTGTATTTCTGAAAATATAATTAATAGGCCGCCCTGTATCTTTTTTAATGTTTAAATTAAACATATTTTGAGCTTTTTTATTACACCAAATAATCTCATTATTTTCATTTAAAGCAACAACTCCATCAACTAATACTTCTGCGGCTTGGGTGAATTGGTCTAATGCTGAAACAAGTTCTTTTTTTGAGTTCTTATTTTGTTTAAAGACTTGATAATGTTTAGTAAATATTTGCTGCCAAACTCCAGTTCCATGTGGAAGGTTCGATAAGGATGGACTATTTAGCCATTTTTTTAGCCTAAAAATCCAATACATGTGCATAATCAAATAACAACTCATGAGAGCTAAGCAGATTATTAATCCAATTTTAATTGAATAGATTTTAGAAATAATTAGAAATAATAATATTTCTATTAAAAAAAACCAGAATATGCTCCAACGAATATCTTGCAAAATTTTATCTCTTATTTGAATTTGTTAATTTTAATTATAACTATAGGATTTAATCGCTTTGTTTAGTCTTTAGATAATCTATAACCGGCTCCTCGCACTGTTTGTATTAATTTATCGTGGCCAGAATTGTTTAAAGTTTCTCTTAATCTTTTTATATGTACATCAACTGTTCTATCGTCTATTACTGATTTATTACCCCATACTTTGTCAAGAATTTGATTCCTACTATAAACACGCTCAGTATTCTTCATAAAAAAATGTAGTATTTTAAATTCAGTGGGACCAATATTTATATTTTTGTTATTGGCTTGAAGTTTGTGTGATCTAGGATCAAGAAGCAAACCACTAAACTTTATAGGCTCATCTACTAGTTCAGGACTTCTCCTTCTTAGCAATGCTTTTATTCGAGCAATTAATTCTCTTGGGCTGAAAGGTTTTGTTAGATAATCGTCAGCACCAACATCCAAACCTTTTATTTTATTGTCTTCTTCATTTTTTGCAGTCAGCATAATAACTGGGATATTTTTAGTTGTTGAATTTGCTCTTAATCTTTTGGCAAATTCAATCCCATCCATTCCAGGAAGCATCCAATCGAGAACTATTAAATCAGGTATTGTTTCTTTTACTAAGTTATTGGCATATTCAGCACTAATTGCCCGAATTGGGTTAAATCCTGCTTGATGAAGGTTTAGGGATATTAATTCCAATATAGAGCTTTCATCTTCTACTATAAGTATATTAGCTGCCATTTTATAGAGCCTTCAAGTAATTAAATTTCAATTATATGACAATTATATGACAATTATATGACAAAAATTTTAAAAAGGCTAAGATAATTATTAAAAAATAGCTTATGATTACTGTTTTACGAATTTTCAAGGATTTTTTATGTTTGACATATTAGCAAAAGATAAAATTATTGCAGATAAAGCGTTTAATAGATGGATGGTTCCACCGGCTGCATTATTTATTCACTTATCTATAGGTATGATTTACGGTGTGAGTATATTTTGGCCTGAACTTACAAAATTAATTGGAACTGAATGCGCACCTTCTGTAACTTTCTTTGAAAGAATTTTTACCACATCTTGTGATTGGTTAAGAAGTGATGTTGTTTGGACTTTTGCAATTGCAATAGTATTTTTAGGTATGTCTGCTGCACTTTTTGGTCATTGGCTTGAAAAAGCAGGTCCAAGAAAAGCTGGTTTTGCAGCAGCTATTGCTTGGGGTGGGGGGCTTATGATTACCTCATTAGGTGCATCATTTCATCAATTATGGTTGATATGGTTAGGTATGGGAGTAGTGGGAGGTATCGGTTTAGGTTTAGGATACATCTCACCCGTATCGACTCTAATTAAATGGTTTCCAGACAGAAGGGGGCTTGCAACAGGTATGGCTATTATGGGCTTTGGTGGTGGTGCAATGATTGGTATGCCTTTAGGAGACAGCTTAATAAGCTCATATGGCGTTGCTCAAACATTTTTTATTATGGGTTGTATTTATGTTGTATCAATGACTATAGGAGCCTTTGGGTATCGTGTACCTGCAGAAGGTTGGAAACCTGAAGGTTGGAAACCAGCAGAAAAAAAGGCATCAACAATGATTTCAGCAAATCATGTGCATGTGAATGTTGCTCATAAAACACCTCAATTTTGGCTTTTATGGGGCGTATTGTGTTTGAACGTTTCTGCAGGAATTGGGGTTTTGGCTGTTGCAAAACCTATGTTTCAAGAAATAGCTAAAAGTAGTTTTGATCCTCTTATTATTGGAGCTGTTGCAACTGGATTTGGAGCATTATTATCTTTTGCTAATATTATTGGGAGAATTTTTTGGGCTTCATCATCAGATTTTCTTGGTAGGAAGCTAACTTACGCTGTATTTTTTAGTTTGGGTACAGCTTTATATTTGTCGGCACCTTGGGCTGGATTAAATCAATATATCGCTACTTTCGTATTAATTAATTTAGTTATTTTAACTATGTATGGAGGTGGTTTTGCAACTATCCCAGCTTATTTAGCAGATATTTTTGGCACCCAACATGTAGGAGCTATTCATGGCAGATTACTAACAGCATGGTCGTTAGCAGGCATTATTGGTCCGATGCTTATTTCTTATCTTCGTGAATACCAGTTAGCTTTAGGTATTCCTCCAGATCAAGCATATAACTCAAGTTTTAAAATACTAGCTTTGCTTTTAGTTTTAGGCTTTATTCTTAATTTATTAATTCGACCTGTTAATAAAAAATTTCATATGAGTGAACAAGAATTAAAGGCCGAACAAAATATTGCTACTCAGAAAACTGAATCATTGATAGCTACAACTAAAACAAATGTTGGTATGCAAAATATATTATTACCTGTTGCTTGGTTAGTGGTTGGAATTCCAATTGCTCTTGGAATTTCAAATGCTTTACAAAAGGGATTGATAATTTTTCAATAAGATAATATGAAAGAAGAAATAACAAGTTTATCTATTGGAATAGTATCTTCTAGGTTTAATAATAAAATTGTGGAAAAAATTTCTGAAGCTTGTATATCAAAATTACAAGCTTTAGGAGTAAGTAAAAAAAATATTCATCACATAACTGTTCCTGGTGCACTTGAAATTCCTATAGCGTTACAAATGATGCAAGAAATTAATTTACCTGATGTAATGATTGCAATTGGATTAGTAATTAGGGGTGAAACATATCACTTTGAGATAGTTTCCGACCAATCAGCTGCAGGAATTATGCGAGTTCAATTAGATCATTCAATTCCAATAATAAATGCTGTTCTTACAACAAATAGTTCAAAAGAGGCCTTAGATAGAGTTTTGAATAAAGGTGAAGAAGCGGCAGAAGGTGCTATAGAGATGGCATTAAAAAACTACGATGATTAAATCCAAAATAAAAAAAAATAAACCTACAAAAAAAATTAATAATAGAAGAAAATCTAGAGAATTAATTATGAAAAGTATATATCGTGGCTTAGTAAACCAATTCGATATAAAGCAAATAAAAAAAGATATTCATGATGACCCAGATTTTATAAGGGCAGATGAAGATTTATACAATGAAATTATAAAAGGAGTGTTTAAAAACTTTGAAAAATTAAAATCTGAACTATCAACTTATCTTGATCGACCTTATGAAGAGCTGAGCCCAATAGAGTTATCTATTATATATAGCTCTTTGTATGAATTAAAATATTCAAGTTCGGTACCTTACAAAGTTATTATCAATGAAGCAATAGAGGTAGCAAAGTCTTTTGGAGGTGTAGATGGTTATAAATATATAAATGGAGTTTTAAACCAAGCTGCTGAAAAGAATAGGAAAGATGAATTTAAGAAAATTAAAAAACTATAATATTTGCTCTGAAAGTTTATTATCTTTCCAGGATAAAAAACTACCAGATTCATACCAATCATTTAACACCCATCTTTCGCATGCATAATCCTTCCATACATATTTATGTTTTTTTGGTCTATGGGTATGTCCGTGAATCATTATTGGTGGATAGTTAAATTTTTCAAATAATTTATGCACTTCACTTTCGTTAACATCCATTAAGACTTCACTTTTACTTTTTTGAGCTTCTTTACTTTTTTTTCTTAGATCTTTACATATTTCTAATCTATCATTAATAGATTGATTTAAAAATTTTTTTTGCCATTCGCTTGAGCGAACCTTTGCTCTATAAATTTGATAATCTTTATCGTCTGAACACAAAGTATCACCATGAAGGACTATTACTTTTTTATCTCCTAATTGAATTAAAGTTGGATCCTGAAGAGGTTCAATGTTAGTTTTTTTAAGAAAATCAGTACCAATTAAAAAATCTCTATTACCTGGAATAAAGAAAATTTTGGTTTTTAATTCTTTAAGTGTTTTACCAACAATACTAAATTGATTAGCATCATCACCAATCCAATATTCAAAAAGATCACCAAGAATAAATAAAAAATCATGTTTATCAGCATGATTTACCAAAAAATTAATAAATCTATTAATTGTATCTGGCGAATCTTCGCTTAAATGAGTATCAGAAACAAATAGAGCACTTGTGTCGACTTTAATCAGATGAAACTTCCTCAATAATTACAGCATCAATAGGAACATCTTGATGTCCATTGCTTGAACCAGTTTGCATCGAATTAATTTTATCAATAGTTTCAGTGCCTTCTACAACTTTTCCAAAGACACAGTAACCAGCCCCATCTTCACCTGGATAATCTAAAAAACTATTGTCAGATGTGTTAACAAAAAATTGGGAGGTAGCTGAATCTGGAATTGATGTTCTAGCCATTGCAATAGTGTATTTTTCGTTTTTTAATCCATTATCAGCTTCATTTTTAATAGGTGCATCAGTATCTTTTTGATTCATTTCTAAATCAAAACCTCCACCTTGAATCATAAATCCATCAATTACTCTGTGAAAAATAGTTTGCTCATAAAATCCCTTAGCTACATAATTTTCAAAGTTTTTTGATGATATTGGAGCTTTTTCTTGGTTTAATTCTAAAGAAAAGCTACCTAGATTTGTTTTTATTTTAATCATATTTACCTTTTTTTAATTGTTTTGATAATGACATTTTTAATAGGGACGTCACCAAACCCGTTTTTTGTGTGTGTTTTTAGATTTCCAATTTTATCAACAACCTCTTTTCCGTCTATTACAGCTCCAAAAACACAGTAACCAATCTTGTTTGCACTTTTACCTGAATAATTAAGGAAACTATTATTTATAAGGTTTATAAAAAATTGAGAGGTTGCTGAATTTGGATCATTGGTCCTTGCCATTGCTAATGTATAAGCCTCATTCTTTAATCCATTGTTAGCTTCGTTTTTGATAGGCTTATTTGCTTTCTTTTGCATCATATTTTTATCAAAACCTCCACCTTGTATCATAAAATTTGAAATAATTCGATGAAAAATTAGTCCATTATAGAATTCACTCTCAACATAATTTTCAAAATTTTTGACTGTAATTGGGGCTTTCTCTGGATAAACTTCGATTGATATGTTGCCTCGATTTGTTTCAATGATATATGTATTTGAGGTCTCACTAAATACGTTATAACTTGATAAGAAAAATATTTTGAAGATAATTATTTTAATAAGGTTTTTCATAAAAGTATACTTTCATTAGATGTTATTTTTTGCTTATAAAATTAAAAATTTAGCATGGTATAATTTTTGCAAAACTAAAAATTAAAATTTATCATAAATGAATTTTCATTACTACCATATGGCTAAATCAACCAATTATTAAATGCTCTCACTATACAACAGCTTAACAAATAAAAAAGAAATATTTAAACCAATTATTCCAAAAACTGTGAGTTTATATGTTTGTGGAATGACTGTTTACGACTTTTGTCATCTTGGGCATGCAAGAGTCATGGTTATTTTTGATGTAATTAATCGCTGGTTTAGACAAAGTGGATATAACGTTAAATATGTCAGAAACATAACTGATATCGATGACAAAATCATTATGAAAGCATCTGAGGAAGGAATTTCTATACAAGAATTAACTGAAAAATTTATCATTGAAATGAATAGAGATGCAGATGCACTTGGTGTTCTTAGACCAGATATTGAACCAAAAGCAACAAATCATATTGGCGATATCATAAATATGATTCAAATATTGATTGACAAAGGATATGCTTATGTCGGCGAAAATAATGATGTTTACTATTCTGTTGCAGAATTCAATGGTTATGGAAAACTTTCCGGAAAAACATTAAAAGATTTAAAAGCTGGAAAGCGAGTAGAGATTGACCTCAATAAAAAGAATAATTTTGACTTTGTAATGTGGAAGGCAGCCAAAAAAAATGAACCATTCTGGGATTCGCCTTGGGGTCCTGGAAGGCCAGGTTGGCATATTGAATGCTCTGCGATGAGTAATAAACTACTTGGAAACCATTTTGATATTCATGGTGGGGGTCAAGATTTACAATTTCCTCATCATGAAAATGAAATTGCACAATCTGAAGCGGCAAATGATTGTAAAATGGCAAACTATTGGCTACATAATGGTTTTGTAAGAATTGATGATGAAAAAATGTCAAAATCACTTGGTAATTTTTTTACTATTCGGTCAATTTTAGAAAATTATTTACCTGAAGTAATAAGATTTTTTATTTTAAAAGCACATTATAGAAGTCCTTTAAATTATTCTGAGAGTCAATTAGAAGACGCTAAACAAGGATTAACTAGATTATATTTATCAATTAGAAATCAAAAACAATCTAAGAAATTTGAAATAGATTGGTCAAATAAGTATGCAAAAAGATTTAAAGAGGCATTAGATGATGATTTTAATACACCTGAAGCTATAGCTGTTTTATTTGAGTTAACTAATGAAATAAACAAGTTTAAGGATGGTGAAAAAATACAACTTTTAATCAATCTTGCTAAAAGTTTAGGTGTTTTAACTATGAATCCAGAAGATTTTTTTAAAGGTAAATCAGTATCAGATGAGGAAAATGACGAATTAAAAATCAGTGAGTTGATTGAGAAAAGAAATTTAGCAAAAGAAAATAAAAATTTTGAAGAAGCTGACAGAATCAGAAAGCTTCTTTTAAAAAATGATATTCTATTAGAAGATACACCAGAAGGAACTATTTGGAGAAAAAAATAAAGAATGGCTATTAATTTGAAAATGCCTACCAATAAAAATCTTTTGAGCATACCTGGAATTAAACTTGCGGTTGCAGCATCTGGTTTAAAGGATAATGACCAAAAAGATTTAATGTTAATGGTGCTTCATGATGAATCTATAGTATCTGGAACATTTACTCAAAATAAATTTTGTGCTGCTCCAGTTATAGTTTCAAAAAATCATCTCAAAATAACTGGAAATACAAAAGCTTTGTTAGTTAATACCGGATCGGCAAATGCTGGGAATGGTGCAAAGGGAATTGATGATGCTGAAACAACTTGTAAATTTTTAGCATTAGAATTAAATGTAGATCCCAATAAAGTTTTACCATTTTCAACTGGAGTTATTATGTCGCCGCTTCCGGTAGATAAAATAAAAAAATCTATTCCTAATCTAATAAAAGACTTAAAAGATAATAATTGGCTCGATGCTTCAGAAGCAATTATGACAACCGATACAATTCCAAAAGCTGTTTCAAAAGCTGTTTTAATTGAAGGCCAACAAGTTAATATCACAGGAATGAGTAAGGGTGCTGGAATGATTCATCCTAACATGGCTACTATGCTTGCTTTTATTGGTATGGATGTAAATATTTCTTTAGATATGCTTCAGAAAATAAATAAAGAGATTGTAAATTTAACTTTTAATTGTATTTCTGTTGATGGTGATTCATCTACAAATGATTCTTTTATGTTAATTTCTTCAAATCAAGCAAAACATTCACAAATAGTTCAAGTTGATAACAATTATAAAATTTTAAAAGCTGCAATTTTTGATGTTGCGCTTGAACTAGCTCATTCAATAATAAGAGATGGTGAAGGAGCTACAAAATTTATTACTATTAAAGTGGAAAATGGAAATGATATAGACGAATGCAAGAGAATTGGGATGAGTATAGCTAAATCACCTTTAGTGAAAACAGCTTTTTTTGCTAGCGATCCAAATTTAGGCCGAATACTATCAGCTATTGGAAACACTAATATAAAAGAATTAAATGTTTCTTCCATTGACATATATATTAACGACTTATTATTTGCTAGTGGTGGCTCTGTTGCAAAAAATTATGATGAGTCCAAAATTCAAAAAGAAATGAAAAAGTCTGAAATTAATATAAGAGTGAATCTAAATAAAGGAAAGCATATGGCAACAGTTTGGACAACCGATTTATCATATGAGTATGTAAAAATTAACGCTGAATATAGAACCTGAAATAGTGCATGTTCATGTTTCAGTTGCAGTTCTGATTAATAGTGATAATCAAGTACTTTTAGCGCAGCGACCTTATCCGAAATCCTGGGAGGGATGGTGGGAGTTTCCTGGTGGAAAAGTAGAAAAAGATGAAACATTTTTTGCCACGTTATACCGAGAAGCTTATGAGGAGCTTGGTATTAAGATTATTCAATACAAAAAGTGGGTAATAAGAAAATATTCCTATGATGATCTTGATGTAACTTTACATTTCTTTAAGGTATTTAAGTGGGAAGGTAAGGTTAATCCAAAAGAGAATCAAAAATTAGTTTGGAATTCCCTAAAAGATTTAAAAGTTTCACCAATTCTTCCAGCGAATTTATTTATTCAAAGAGCATTTGACTTACCAGATCATTATGCAATAACAAATTTATCAGAAACAAAAAAGAATATTTTTTTAAGTCAACTACGAAACAAAATTGACAATGGATTGAAAATGATTCAAATACGTGAAAAAGAAATTTGTTTTGATGAGCTAAGAATATTTGCAAAAGAAGTAATTGATATATGTAAACCAAGAGGTGTTAAAGTAATTATTAATTCAAATATAAATTTAGCTCTTGAATTAAAAGTAGACGGTGTTCACCTAACCTCCAAGGAGCTTAAAATTTTAAAAAATACACCTAAAGAATTAATCATAGGAGCTTCTTGCCACAATCCTCAAGAAGTTCATATGGCAGAAAGATTGGATGTTAATTTTGTAGTTTTATCTCCTGTAAAAAAAACTCTTTCTCACCCAGATATAGAACCAATGGGTTGGAAAAAATTTCAAGAAATTACTAACAACTCTAATATACCAATATATGCACTGGGTGGTCTGGGGCTTAAAGATTATGAGACTTCAATAGAAAATGGTGGTATAGGAATTGCATCACAAAGATTAATATGGAAATAGTTATTTAATTTTAAAAAGAATAGATTTTGATAATAATTTTTTATTTTTTAATTCAAATGTAAAGATTAAATTTATATCTTCACCTTGTTTAAGCTCTCTTTTTATATCAAAAAGCATTAGATGATTTCCGCCTGGCTCAAATTTATACATTTTGTTTCTATTTAAAGAAGGAGTTATTTTTCTCATTTTCATAATTTCACCATCCATTATCATTGAATGAGTTTCAATTCGACCTATCATTTTACTTTCAATATTTATAATTTTGACGTCCTCGTTGGCGGTTAGATTAATATAGCCTGCAGTAACCTTTTGACCTGGTCTAGGCTTTTTAATTATATTATTTTCAGTTGATATAGAAAAATTACCACCAAATGAGTAAAAAGGTACTATAGCTAGTAAAGTTATAATTAAAAGAGATTTATAAGTTTTCATCATATTCGGATTCATTTTTGTTACTACTTATTTTAAATTCCCCAGATGCCCATGCTCCAAAATCAATTAATTTACATTTTTCTGAGCAAAAAGGACGAAATTTATTTCCATTTGTGTGTTTGGTAATCTTCTTACAATTAGGACACTTGTTTAACATATTAAAAAGAAGCTATACCGATCTTAAACTTGATAGATTTGGTATAAGTCTCGTTAGTTATTTTGGAAAAATGAACATTTACAGCATATTTATTAGATGAAATATTGGGATAAAATTTTGACGATTCACCTAAAGTGATTATGACAAGATCATTTTTTAGGAGAGGGTTAAGTTTATATTGTAAAGATCCCGAATTTGTATGAATTGAATTATTTTTAATATTTTTCCTTAAAATTTTCATTAAATTTGTGATGGCAATTTTAATTGGTAAAAAATCATTTAATTTGTTTTGAAAATAAGCTTTCCTATCGATTTCATTTGTTCTTTTTAACCAATATTGAAACTCAGGAAAATCTGAAGCAACAATCCCAAAAGGACTTATTGCTCTTGTTTTAAGTTCAGTTAAAAATTTATCTCCACCAAAGTTGAATCCTGGAGTAGTTTTACTTTTTTCTAATTTTATCCTGGTTCTATATAGTTCATTGTTTATTGCTACATTTTTTTTAGTCTTCATTTTAGTCTTCATTTTTGATCTTTGTTTTTCAATTTCTTGAATAAGCTCAACTTTTAAGTCTGCACGTGATGCGATAGCTATAATTTCAAAAAATGTATTAAAGCAGTTATAGGAAGAAAATTCATTTTTGGCATATATTTGAGCTTCCATTTTTTCAAAAATTTCCTCGATTCGGAGAAATTTTCTAATTCTTTCATTTAAAGGAAATTCGTAATGAATCATTTTATTTACCGTTTAGTTTAATTTTTAATTTATGATGATATTTATAAATATTATCTTTAAGTATATCTATACTTGAATCATTATTAATTATTTTATCAGCTTTTTTTATTTTCTTATCACGAGATAATTGTGTCTCAATAATACGCTCAATTGTATTTATATCTAATTTATCGCGAGAAATTATTCTTTCAATTTGAATTTTTTCATTACAGTCGATAAGAAGGGTTTCATCTATTAATTTTAAATAATTTTTTGTCTCGTAAAGCAATGGAATTACTAATACGATATATTCTTCATATATATTTTTTTTTATTTGTTTTTTACATTCATCAAAAATTATTGGGTGCAATATAGATTCAATTTCTTTTTTCGTTTTGTCTGAATTAAATAAATCTTTTTGTAAGTTTTTTCTTAATAATTCTTTATTCTTACCAAAATATTTCCCACCAAATTTTTTTTTAATGCCTAAATAACCTAGTTGATTTTTTTTAGTTATTTTATGAGCTATATCATCGAGATCTATTAATTTTACAGCAAGCTCAGTGAATACTTTCGAAGCTTCACTTTTTCCAGAGCCAATACCGCCTGTTAATCCGACAATGTACATTTTTATGCCTAAATTTTTTTTTAATATTATATTAATTTATAAGTTTATATGATAAGTTTAAACATAATTATGAAAGAAAAAAAACAAGAAGGCCATTCTCTCGATTTATCTTCGGATTTTCTCTCCTTAAATGACCCTGTAATATGCAAAGTTGAAGTAGATTTAACAGGGTGGTTAAGTGACCTATCTGGACGAAAAAACTGGGAAGTATGGTCAGAGTCTGAAAATGATAATTATGTAATTTTTTTCTTAAAACAAGCAAACCAAGATGCTGAGGTAACTCTTTATAATAGCGGATATGCAAGAGTAGATATAAATGGAGAGGCTGTTTTTCAGGGTGATATTATCGGAAAAAATACAAGTTCTGCACGTTTAAGTTATTATGATCTTGAAAGTGGAGAGAAAATTCTTTTAAATTAGTTTTGTCTGTAAACACAGTAATTAGCTAACTCTAGTATCATTTTTTTAAAATTATTTTCAGGCATATTGTCTAGAATTAATTTTATGTTTTCTAATTGTTCCTCAGATTTTTTCTGTACTTTTGAAATTGACTGAGTAGTTTCAATTATTTCAATGACATCTGGTAGCTTTCTTAGATCACCAATTTTAATTGCATCTTTGATGAGTTTACTTTGTATTTTGGTAGAGTTTTTCATCGCATAGATTAATGGCAAGGTAACTTTTCCTTCATTTAAATCATCACCTAAGTTTTTACCAATCTGGCTTGCATCTCCGGAATAGTCCAGAATATCATCAGTTAATTGAAAGATAATTCCAAAATTAAGACCTAATTTTGAATAAGAAGATATTATCTCAGAGTTATTTTTATTTAGGATTCCTGCTAAACTACCGCAAGCTTCAAAAAGTTTTGCAGTCTTAAATTGTATAACTTCAAAATATTGTTTTTCGTTAACATTGGGATTATGACTATTTAATAATTGAAGAACTTCTCCTTCTGAAATTGAATTTGTTGTATCAGCTAATACTTGCATTACTTTCATATTGTCAATACCAACCATCATTTGGAATGATCGAGAGTAAATAAAATCACCTACTAAAACACTTGCAGCATTTCCAAACAAAGCATTTGCAGTTTTTATATTTCTTCTCTTTAAAGACTGATCTACAACGTCATCGTGTAACAGAGTTGCAGTATGAATAAATTCAATAATTGCAGCAATTTCATGATTAACCTTTCTAATCTCCCCATTCATACCAGAGAGTAATAAATGAAGTATTGGCCTTATTCTTTTCCCACCACTATTGATAATATGACTAGAAATTTGATTAATAATAGGAATATCTGAGCCGAGTGATTTTTTAATTACATTATTAACGGATTCTAGATGAGGCTGAATAGGGGAAATAATATTTTCTAAAGGCAAGGGATTTAATCTGTCAATGTTTAATTAATCGGAATTTTATCACAATAATTAATATATCTATTTCAAATACGTTACTAATAGTTGTTTTTTTAAAGGTTTAAATAATTGATAGTTTTTTATTTTATGAGTATAATCGCACCTCTAATTAGCATATAAAATTTAATAGGGTGTTTAGAATGTACGCTGTTATAAAAACTGGTGGTAAGCAATTTAAAGTGACTGAAGGTGATACTCTAAAAGTAGAGAAGTTATCAACTGAAGTTGGAAAAGCATTAGTTTTAAATTCAGTTTTAACGCTTGTTGATGGTGACAAAGTAACTATCGGAAAGCCAATGATTAAGGGCGCAAGTATAGATGTAACTGTTCTTTCACATGGAAAAGGCGATAAAATCAAAATATTTAAAATGAATCGTCGAAAAGGATATAGAAAGTCTCAAGGACATAGACAAAGTTTTACTGAAATTAAAATTAATAAAATTGCAGTTAAATAGATTATAGAGGTTATTAGCTATGGCACATAAAAAAGCAGGTGGCAGTTCCAGAAATGGTAGAGATTCAAATTCCAAAAGATTAGGTGTAAAAGCTTTTGGAAATGAATTTGTTAAAGCTGGAAGCATTATTATTCGACAAAGAGGTACAAAAATGCATCCAGGGGAGAATGTTGGTATGGGTAAAGACCATACTTTATTTGCTAAAACAGATGGTAAAGTAAACTTTACAACGAAGGGTGCTTTAAAAAGAAAATTAGTTAATATACTGCCTGTTTAAGAAAATTTTGTATATCTAAAGCCCTATCTAATGATAGGGCTTTTTTGTTTGGAAAATAAAAATGAAATTTATTGATGAAGCAACAATTAATATTTATGCAGGCGATGGTGGAAATGGAATTGCTTCTTTTCGAAGAGAAAAGTATGAGCCAATGGGAGGACCTAACGGCGGAGACGGAGGAAATGGAGGCTCTATTTATTTTGAATCCAATGAAAATATTAATACATTAATTGATTTTAGGTTTGTGAAAAATTACCGAGCTAAAAAGGGTGAAAATGGAAAAAGTTCAGAATGTTATGGAGCAGCTGGCGAGAATTTAATAATTAAAGTTCCAGTTGGGACGGTTATAACTGAAAAACAAACAGGAAAAATAATTGTAGATTTAAAATTACACGGTGAGAAAATTATAGTAGCAAAAGGTGGGAAAGGTGGCTTGGGAAATGTTCACTTTAAATCAAGCGTTAACCGAACACCAAGACAATTTACTCAGGGTGAACCAGGTGAAGAATTTGAAATCTATTTAGAGTTAAAAGTTTTGGCTGATGTTGGTTTATTGGGTATGCCTAATGCAGGAAAGTCGTCATTAATAAGATTTTTATCTGCAGCTAAACCCAAAGTAGCTGATTATCCATTTACAACATTGCAACCAAATTTAGGTGTAGTTAAAATTGATATCCAACGAAGTTTTGTTATGGCAGATATACCAGGTTTAATTGAAGGGGCTGCAGATGGACACGGTCTTGGACATCAATTTCTTAGACACCTTTCAAGAACTAAATTATTACTTCATATTTTAGATATTGCGCCATATGATGAATCTATTAACCCAGCTTTAGAAGCAAAAGCAATTATTAAAGAACTTAACAAGTATAGTGAGGAAATAGTTAAGAAGGAAAGGTGGTTAGTTCTTAACAAAATAGACCTAAAAAATAATATTGATATTATTAAAAAAAATATCATAAAAAAATTAAATTGGACTGGTAAGATATTTTGTATATCAGCTATTAATGGAAAAGGCTGTAAAGAATTAAAATATGAGATTATGAAACACATTGAGTCACAAAAAAATAATTATGAAAAAATATAATTTTTCCGAAGCAAAAAAAATAGTTATTAAGCTTGGTTCTAGCATTGTTACTAATCATAATGATGGTTTAAATGAA
Organism: Nitrosomonadales bacterium; assembly: GCA_028344855.1. Classification (GTDB taxonomy): domain Bacteria; phylum Pseudomonadota; class Gammaproteobacteria; order Burkholderiales; family Methylophilaceae; genus BACL14. The sequence goes on from JAOMCC010000012.1 coordinate 29,323, forward strand.
GAATGTTTATCGAAATTAATTAAACAAATTTCAAAATTAAGCTCAAAGAATAAACAAGTTATTTTAGTTTCAAGTGGGGCTGTAGCAGCGGGCTTAAAAAAATTAGGAGTAAAAATTAGACCTAAAATCTTAAGTGAGTTGCAATCTGCAGCAGCAGTTGGTCAGATGGATTTAGTTCAAGTTTATGAAAGACTTTTCTCTGAAAATAACTTAATTTCTGCTCAAGTTTTACTTACACATGATGATTTAAGTAATAGGAAAAGGTATTTAAATGCTAGATCAACAATTTTTAATCTAATAAAAAATAAAGTTATACCAATCATCAATGAAAATGATACTGTGGCTTCGGAAGAAATACGATTTGGGGATAATGATACACTTGCTGCTATGGTAGCTAACTTAATTGAGGCAGATTTATTAGTCTTATTAACCGATCAAGAAGGATTATTTTCTTCAGATCCTAGAGAAAATAATAACGCAGAATTAATTCAAAATGGGTTTGTTGACGATAAGAGATTAGATAAAATTGCTGCAGGAACTAAATCTGAGATAGGTACAGGTGGAATGACTACAAAAATTTTGGCTGCCAGAAGGGCTGCTTTGAGTGGCACACATACAATAATTGCATCTGGAAGAATAAACAATATTTTGCATGACCTCAACCAAGATAAAGAAATCGGTACGTTTTTGCAAAGTAGAGAAGTTAAATTAGATGCAAGAAAAAAATGGCTTGCTGATAATCTAAAATCAAATGGGAAAATATTTATAGATATCGGGGCAGAAAAAGCTTTAATTCATAAAGGCAAGAGTTTACTGGTTGCCGGAGTTACAAAAGTTGTTGGCACTTTTGATCGAGGAGAAGTGATTCAGTGTGTAAATGAATCAGGTCAGGAAGTTTTAAAAGGACTAGTTAACTATAGCTCCGAGGAAGTAAAAAAAATAATTGGAGCTTCAAGTGATAAAATTGAATCAATTTTAGGTTATGTTAATGAATCAAGTTTAATTCATAGAAATAATATGATAATTTTATCAACGCTAAGGACAGAGAATGACTAAAAATAAACCTTTAGTAGCAATAATTATGGGTTCAGATAGTGATTGGCCTATTATGAAAAATGTAGCAGAGGTACTTGACGATTTTAATATTACCTACGAGGCGCAAGTTGTTTCAGCCCATAGAAC
>JAOMCC010000013.1 GCA_028344855.1 Nitrosomonadales bacterium
ACTTTTTTCGCTTTACTAGGTTTAGCAGTAACTTTTTTAGTTACTTTTTTCGCTTTACTAGGTTTAGCAGTAACTTTTTTAGTTACTTTTTTCGCTTTACTAGGTTTAGCAGTAACTTTTTTAGTTACTTTTTTCGCTTTACTAGGTTTAGCAGTAACTTTTTTAGTTACTTTTTTCGCTTTACTAGGTTTAGCAGTAACTTTTTTAGTTACTTTTTTCGCCGCATCTAATGCTTTTTGCATTAGTGATTTTTTTTGTGCCATTTAAATTTCCTAAACTTATGTATTAAATAAACGCGGTACTTTACACTTTTTAAGCATCTTTGAAAACCTTTAATCCTGTTTGAGCTATTAACGTGTTTTCCATTAGGGTAGCCACAGTCATTGGACCAACTCCACCAGGAACTGGTGTAATATAGGCTGCATTTTGGCTTGCTACACTAAATTCGACGTCACCAACTAACTTATCATTAATTCTGTTTATGCCGATATCGATAACAATTGCACCTTTTTTAATCCATTCGCCTTTTACAAGATTCTGTCTGCCAGCAGCTACTACAACTAAATCTGCTTGTCGAACTTTTCCTTCTAAATCTTTTGTCTTACTATGACATGAAGTAATAGTGCATTTTTCCATTAATAATTCCAATGCCATTGGCCGTCCTACGTTGTTCGAAACTCCTACAATTGTTGCATCAAGACCTTCTAAATTAATATTTGAAGCTTTAAGCATCTTAATTACACCATATGGCGTACAAGGTCTTAATTTTGGCTGTCTTATGGTGAGTAAGCCTATATTAATTGGATGAAAACCATCAACATCTTTTAGAGGATCTATAGCTTTAATTATATTATCTTCATTAATATGATCTGGAAGAGGTGACTGTATTAATATTCCATCAACTTCAGAATCTAAATTAATGTCATTAACTAATTTTAATAATTCTTGCTCAGAAATTGAAGATTTAAAATCATAGGATAGAGACTTTATCCCTACTTTTTCACATGCAAGTTTTTTGTTTTTAACATATACGTGGGAGGCAGGATTATCTCCAATCAGAATCACAGCTAAACAAGGGTTTCTCATACCATTGGATTCGTTAACTGAAATCTTATTTCGGATTGTTTCTAAAAGATCACTAGCAATACTTTTACCATCAATTATTTTTGCTGACATTATAGTTTTGAGAAGTAATAAATAATCGAATATTGTAGCAGAATGTTTATAAAAAACATTAATAAACTTGCCAAGGTATAATAATAAAATTGTAAAACTATGTTTGACCAAAAGCAGTAATTAAGCTATATTTGCGCGTTCGGGGTGTAGCGTAGCCTGGTAGCGCGCCTGCTTTGGGAGCAGGATGTCGGGAGTTCGAATCTCTCCACCCCGACCAATTATTATTAAATAGAAGATAAGCCCGATTTATGCTTTTTTTAGAAGTTCTCTGCCCGTAGCTCAGCTGGATAGAGCATCTGCCTTCTAAGCAGAGGGTCACAGGTTCGAATCCTGTCGGGCAGGCCAATTTTATGGTGGCTGTAGCTCAGTTGGTAGAGCCCTGGATTGTGATTCCAGTTGTCGTGGGTTCGAGCCCCATCAGCCACCCCATTTTTTGTTAATTCCTTTTTAGGATATGATAATTTGGTTATGCAGATAATTCTATTATTATGAAAGATAACCAATTACTTAGGTATAGTCGTCATATTCTATTACCAGAAATTGATTATGCTGGACAAGAAAAATTACTTAAAAGCCATTGTTTAGTTATAGGAGCAGGAGGCCTAGGATCACCGGTTTCTATTTATTTAGCATCATCTGGAATAGGTAAAATTACCATTTGTGATTTTGACGATGTAGATATATCAAATCTTCAAAGACAAATACTTCATAATGATGAATCTGTTGGAAAAAATAAAGCTGTTTCAGCTAGAAAATTTTTACAAAGAGTTAATCCAGAAATAAATATTTATCCCATTGAAAAAAAACTGAATACTACTGAAATGAAAAAATTAGCAAATAATGCTGATGTCATAATAGATTGTTCAGATAATTTTGAAACACGCTACGCTTTAAACAGGATTGCATTTAATTTAAAAAAACCCTTAGTATCTGGAGCAGCAATTAAATATGATGGACAAATTAGTGTTTTTGATTTTAGAAAGAATGATAGTCCATGTTATGAATGTTTATTTCCAGATTCAGAATTTGAAGAAGAATTAAGATGTGCTGATCATGGCGTTTTCTCACCATTAGTTGGTATTATTGGTTGCACTCAAGCCGCGGAGGCCATAAAAATTATTTTAGATATCGGTAGTTCATTAATAGGAAGGTTGTTGCTTCTTGATTCAAAAGACATGACATGGAAAACTATAAAAATTATTAAAGATAAAGATTGTAAGATATGTTCAATCAAATAAATTCTGGAATCAGGGTAGGTTTCATCATGCTAGAATTAATTATTATTTAAGAAAAAAATATGACACAAGAACTATCAAAATCTTTTAATCCAAAACAAATTGAAGAAAAATGGTACCAATTCTGGGAATCTAAAGGATATTATGGAATTGGTAATGATTTAAAAAATCCCAATAGTTTTTCAATACTACTTCCTCCCCCAAATGTAACGGGAACATTACATATGGGCCATGGATTTAATCAAACATTGATGGATACATTATCACGTTATCATCGTATGAAAGGATTCAACACTTTGTGGCAACCTGGAACAGATCATGCTGGAATTGCAACTCAAATTGTTGTAGAAAGACAATTAGATCAGCAAGGTATTTCTAGGCATGAATTAGGACGTGAAAAATTTATAGAGAAAGTATGGGAATGGAAGGCATTCTCGGGTGGGAAAATAACCCAACAGATGCGGAGATTGGGGACATCACCAGATTGGTCCCGTGAACGCTTTACAATGGATGAAGGTTTATCTAAGACTGTTACTGAAGCATTTATTCAATTATATAAAGAAGGTTTAATTTATAGAGGTAAAAGGTTAGTAAATTGGGATGTTAAGCTCCGGACCGCTGTTTCAGATTTAGAGGTGATTCAAGAAGAAGAAAATGGATCTTTATGGCATATTAATTACCCTCTTGAAAAGAACGATAATTTTTTAACTGTTGCCACTACAAGACCAGAAACAATGCTTGGTGATGTTGCATTAATGGTTCACCCAAATGACAAAAGGTACAAAAAATATATTGGTAAATTTGCTTTATTACCATTATTAAATAGAAAGATTCCAATAATAGCAGATGATTATGTAGACTCAGATTTTGGAACAGGAGTTGTAAAAGTTACTCCAGCTCATGATTTTAACGATTATGAAGTAGGCCAAAGACATAAGTTGCCATTAATAAATATTTTGACTCTTGATGGTTTGATTAATGAAAATGGATCAGATCAATATGAAGGATTAGATAGATTTGAAGCAAGAAAAAAAATATTAAGTGATCTAGAAAAAGAATCTTTATTGGATAAAGTTGAAAAATATACTTTGAAAATCCCGAGAGGGGATAGAACAGGAACAGTTATAGAACCAATGTTGACAGATCAATGGTTTGTTGCAATGACAAAAAAAAGTAATGATGGCAAAAGTATCGCAGAGAAAGCTTTAGATGTTGTTAAAAATAAAGACATAAAGTTTTATCCTGAGAATTGGACAAATACTTATAATCAATGGCTTAATAATATTCAAGATTGGTGTATATCAAGACAGTTATGGTGGGGCCATCAAATTCCAGCTTGGTATAGCGATGAAAATAAAATTTATGTAGCCTATAATCATGATGAGGCAAAAAAACTAGCTGAACAAGACGGTTATAAAGGTAAATTAAAAAGGGACGACGATGTTTTGGATACATGGTTTTCTTCTGCATTATGGCCTTTTTCAACATTAGACTGGACTCCTGAATACCCTTCAAAAAGTAACGATGCTCTTGATTTATATTTACCATCATCAGTTTTAGTAACTGGCTTTGATATTATTTTCTTCTGGGTTGCAAGAATGGTAATGATGACCAAGCATATTACTGGAAAAATACCTTTTAAAGATGTTTATATTCACGGGCTAATAAGAGATTTAGAGGGTCAAAAAATGAGCAAGTCAAAAGGGAATGTTTTAGATCCTATTGACTTAATTGATGGAATTTCAATTGAAGAACTATTGAAAAAAAGAACAGATGGATTGATGAATCCAAAACAAGCTGAATCAATTATAAAAAAAACTAAGAAAGAATTTCCAAATGGGATAGTTTCATTTGGAACCGACGCATTAAGATTCACTTTTACCAGCCTTGCAAGCCCAGGACGAGATATAAAGTTTGATTTGCAAAGATGCGAAGGGTACAGAAATTTTTGTAATAAGTTATGGAATGCTACACGCTTTGTTCAAATGAATTGCAATGAGAAAGATAATGGTTTTAATAAGTGTATTGAAGGATATTTAGATTTTTCAAAAGCAGATAGATGGATTGTAAGTATTTTTAATAAAAAAATTAAGAATATTGAAAATAATTTTAGAGATTATCGCTTTGATTTAATTTCATTAGAAATATATCAATTTGTTTGGGATGAATATTGTGATTGGTATTTAGAAATAGCAAAAGCACAATTACAAAATGGAAGTGAATCTCAACAACGAGCAACAAGAAGGACTTTAATTAGTATTTTAGAATTAATTTTAAAAATGAGTCATCCTGTAATTCCATTTATTACCGAAGAAATATGGCAAACAATTGCACCTATGGCTAAAAAAGAAGGACCTTCAATTATGATGCAACCTTATCCAGTATTTCAATCAGAAAAAATTGATGAAGATGCTATTACATGGATGAATATTTTAAAAGAAATGGTTATAAAGTGCAGAAGTTTAAGGGGGGAGATGAGTGTTTCACCTGCCGAAAAAACCCCACTTTCAATTACAGGAGATAAAGTTATTTTGAAAGAATATGAAATTTATTTAAAAGGACTTGCTAAAATAAATGATATTCAATACTTAGAAGAATTATCCAATCAAGATGCTCCGGTAGCTATCGTAAATGATTTTAAATTAATGTTAAATATTGAAATTGATAAAGAACAAGAAATAATAAGATTAAAAAAAGAAATTACCAGGTTAGATTTAGAGATTAAAAAAGCAAATGGAAAACTAAAAAATAAAAATTTTGTTGCCAAAGCGCCTTCAGAAGTAATAAAGCAAGAAAAAGAAAGGCTTTTAAAATTTTCTGAACTGCATAACAAATTCAAACTTCAATTAGATAAATTTCAGCCTTAATTTTTTTTTATATAGAAAGTGGTAATATCATTTTTTATTTCTATTGAAATCAAATCATGGCCAGTATTTCTACAAAACGCCTCAAAATCTTTTTTTGCGCTTTTATCTGTTGTGTGAATTTTAAGAATCTCATTAATTTTGAGTGAATTAAGGCCCTTCTTACATTTAAGAATTGGCATTGGGCATTTCAGCCCAATGGCATCTATTTCGTTATCATATTCTGGCATAATTTACTTGCTAAATGGTTCTACATCTCCAGGAGTTCTCAACATTTTATCAACTTCTCCTAAATGTAACTCTTCTGTGTATATCATTTCTCTAGCATACTCCTCAAGCATAATAGAGTCATTCTCTACCAGTACTAATAATTCTCTGTAGCAATCAAGAGATGCATTTTCATGGTCTAAAGATTCTCGAAGAATGTTACCTATATCATGAGTATTAGTCTCTAGTAAGGGACCAATGGCAAGTGAAGGATGCCCGCCTAAGTTAGTAATTAATTCACCAGCTTTATTTGCATGATCAAGAGATTCACTAGCTTGGTCTCTTAACCAGCTAATTATAGGTATTCGACTATAGCCATAAACCATTAAAGCGTAATGAGTATATCTTACAACACCTGCCAATTCCATTTCTAAGATTTTATTTAATGACGCAATAATTTTTTTGTTATCAGCCATATATATTTCTCCTTATTTATAAAAAAGTAAAGACAAATTATCATAGTTTGAAATACAATGTGTTAATACGAATGATTTGTATTCTGAATCAAATTTTATATGAATGAAGCTAATAATGAGAGAATTAAAACTACAGACATTAATCTTATTGACCAAAGAGTAAATTGCATACCTTTTCTTCTTTTATCAATATCGGTATCAATTATTGTGAAAGATTTTGCATGTAAAAACCTACCAATAAATAATAAACCACCTAATATTAGTACTATGATTTTATGAACTTGATTAATTTCTAAACATGCCAACAAAATTAAACCTAAAGGAACAAATTCGTTAAAATTTGCGTGGGCTCTTATTGCCTGTTCTAAATCTTTATGATTTTTAAAACCTATTCGCACTTTATGTAATCCTCTCAATTTAATTACATTTAATGTTAGTTTGATATATATGAAAGCTAGAATAGCAACATAAAATCCTGTTACTTCTAACATTTATCTTCCTTAATAAAATTTACAAAAATTAGTTTAATCATAATTTATTTGAGTGACTATTAAATATTTTAATTCATTTTACCTATTATAGCTGCTCCTATAACACCTGCAGAATCTCCGAGCATATTTTTTAAAATAGGAGTATTTGGTTCTTCACAAAATACATTTTTATATACTTTTTTTAAGCCTTCATTATAAAGCCCATCATGATTTGATAACCCACCCCCTAATATTATTACATCGGGGTCGATAGTATTGATTATATTTGCTAACGCTATTCCATAGAATTCATAAAATTCTGTTAAAAGCTGTTTTTCTTTTTTATGGTAGTTAGATTGATTTAAAAATTTCTTAGATGAAGATGGATTGTTTAATTTTTGTTTAATTTTTGTTTCTAATCCAATACCTGAGATATAAGTACTCACACAACCTTTTTTCTTACAAAAGCACATATTTCCATTAGGGTTTATGACACTATGACCCCATTCTCCACTTAATCTTTGAGGGCCTACTCTTAGTTTATTATTGTAAACAATGCCTCCACCACAACCTGTCCCCATAATTACGCCAAAAACTAAAGGAAATTTCTTCCCTGAACCGATTGTTGCTTCAGCTAAAGTAAAACAATTGGCATCGTTCTCAATAATTATAGGTCTTTTAAGCTTTTTTTCTATTAATTTATCAATTGGCAATCCATTCTGACAAGGTATCGTGGAGTTTCTTAATAGACCAGTATTTTTTGAAATTGACCCCGGGGTACCTATACCAAGAGTGTGGGTTTTATTTTTAATACTATTTAAAGCCTTTAAATAAATTTTTTCAATTTGATTCATCACATGAATTGATCCCTTGCTACTTTCTGTAGGAACTCTTTCACGAAATAATATATTTAGTTTTGAATCAAGAACAACTGATTCAATTTTTGTACCTCCTAAATCAATTCCTATATGTAATTTATCCACTGGTTGTAATAATAATTTATACTAAAAAGATGCAAAGTTATAATTGAGAAAATAATAACACTTGCTAAATGTTTTTGGAATTTTAAACTTTTTCGCACTAATAACTTGACATCAAAAATCTCTCAAGCATACTCATGCTTTAATTATTGCACTAATTATTAATTTTTTGATTATTTGCGTATTAATTAAAAACTTTAGTCTATTTTAAAAGGTGATTATGAAAAGAAAAATTGGGAAAGTAGCCCTTTTCCTTGCAACATTGGCAGTAATATGGCTTTTACTTGGTATGTTTAAAATAGTCCCATTTTTAATAGAGTTACCAGAAGAAACAAGCATAAGAGCTCATGCATCAGTATCAGTAATACTCTTATTGATAGCTTCTTGGGCATTTTGGAATGAAGATTAAATTTTATAGAAAGGTTTTATTATGATTAAAACATCAGATATTTGTATTCTTGTGTCAGTAGCTGTAGCTTTTATAACTACCGCTTTTTTATGGTTTTCTGGACCTGATACTAAACAAGAAGCATTGTTCACTGCAACTTGGATACCTTCAATTTTAACTTTTGCAATATATTTTAAGTTAATAGCTAGGAAGAACTAATTATGGATGATTCATTATTATTTTTTACAGGTTTGTTTTGTTTTGTTTTGGCAATTGTTGGTGTGGTTATGACAATTTTAGAATTTAAAAATATTGAATTAAAAGAAAAACAAAAATAATTTTATTAGGAAATATTTTTAAGTCATAAATTGTGCATAATAGAGTTTTGGAATATATTAAGTGCAACGATTCCCTATTTTAATTCTTAAATTTTGCGAACAAGAGGGACCTGGATATATTTCAGAATTTCTCCAAGAAAATTCATTGCCTTTTATTATTAAAATGATTCATCAAGCATCCGATGTTCCAGAGTCAATAAATAAATTCAGTGGATTAATTCTAATGGGTGGTGCAATGAGTGCAAATGATCAACTCGATTGGATACCTTTTGTATTAAATCTTATTAAGCAAACTTATGAGCATGATAAGCCTCTATTAGGCCATTGTTTGGGTGGCCAATTAATAAGTAAGTCTTTAGGTGTTAAAATAAAAAAAAATAAAGCCCTTGAAATTGGTTGGTTTAAAGTTCAAGTTTGTAATACTTCAAAAAAACAAAAAGAAAATGCACAAAATTGGTTAGGAAAAGTAAATCAATTCGAAGCGTTTCATTGGCATGGTGAAACTTTTGAATTGCCTAAGCATGCAACTTTATTATTAACAAATAATAATTGTCAAAATCAAGCTTATAGCATCAGAAAACACTTAGTTTTTCAATGTCATATTGAAATGAATGAAGATCTAATAAGTAGTTGGTGTAATTCTGGGCAAGATGAATTGAATATGCACGAACAAATTAATTCTGTACAGTCATCAAGACAAATAAAAGAAAATTTTACTCAAAAATGTAGCAAACTAAACGAAGTTGCAAAGATTGCATATGGAAACTGGATTAAAGGATTATAGAAATAGTGGTGGCCAGAGACAGAATCGAACTGTCGACACGAGGATTTTCAGTCCACTGCTCTACCAACTGAGCTATCTGGCCATAGTAAAAAAACTAATGAGTTGCGAATTATATCAAAATTAGCTTGTATATGTACGTTTCAAAGATAAGAATTTAATGGGTTATTAATGTTTGTTTTTTTAATAATAAAAGAATTTTTTTACATATTTGTATGATTGAAAAAAGAATAAATGCATATATCAAATTCGGAATAATATAATGAAGGAAGTTAGCTTTCAAAAAAATGTAACTACCAGGGATATTTGGTTCATGGACCCATTCAGATAGAAAATAATAGCTAGAAGTTGATATAAAATAGGCCATTATAATTACAAAAATAATACTAGAAAAAAATAGAGTCACATTTAAATTATTTTTTTCTGAAAGTAATTTTTTACTAACTATCCAACATAGAGGATAAATAGATAAGTGTAAAAGGTATCCTATATTTAGATTAATTTTATCCAGCAAACTGTAATTAATCATATATAAGTCTATACAAACAATATAGGCTAAAAAAAACATTAACCATCTAATTTTTTTAAGAAACATACCACCAGCAAAAAATATGATTAAGCTAGCATCTGGAAATGAAAAAAGAGTTAGTTCATGACTTACTCTAGTTAAAAGTATTAAGAAAATAAAAACTAATGCTATCTTAAAGGTGTTTGTAAATAACATTTTAAAATGCCTAAAATAAATTTAGTTAATTTTATCATTAGTTTGGTTAGATTTAAAAATCAATCTTTAGTCCTGTAACCCATGTTCTCTTAAAATTGAAAGGATAATAATTATCATTTCCTACAACAAGAGCATTTTTATGCTCAAAAATATTTTGAATAGAGCCAAATACACTTAGTTTATTAAAAGCATTTTGGTTCCTTATGTTGTAATTAATATTTAAATCGGTAGAGCTGTAGTATGGTTGTTTTTGGATATTATCATTTTCCCAATCAAGCATTGCATACGCTTCATCTTTCCAAGTGTGACTTATATTTATTGTTCCTTGCCCTGAAAATTTATGATCAAGATTTAATACTAATGTATGATTTGGGACCCCTGGCATATCATTACCATCAATAAATTTACTACTATTATTATCTTTTCCAATTTTTGCTTTTATAAAGTTATATAAAACATTAGCATTTGTTTTATCATTTAATTTAAATTTATTTTGAATCTCTACTCCATATTTTTTTGAATTATCAAGATTTTGATTGATGAAGGTTGAATTGTCTAAAACAAATTCATTTTTAACATCAGAATAAAAAGTTGTTACTTTAAATTTATTTCTATCAGTTATATTATTTAGCCCTACGTTAAGAGTATTTACTTTGGAAGCTTTCATAAAGCCTTTGAAGTCTCGTCTCAACCATGCGAATGGGGGTGATGAATCCCATACACTAACAAAAAACCGATCTATATCGGGAGCCTGAAATCCATGATTAATATTTGAGAATATACTTAGTTTGGAATTAACAGCATAGTTAACACCTAAATCCCATGCAGTTAATAACTCATCAGTTTTATGAATCGCAGCAGTATCAACGTGCCTATAATTAACTTTTTCACGTCTTATTCCTGCAGAGAATAAAAATTTATCTGATAAACCCTTTGGTTGAAAATTAGATTCCATAAAAAAGGATATATTTTGTTTAGATGTTTTGCCAGGCCATATAGTTACTGATTTTCTTTCTCCATCAAAATATTGAAGCCCGCCTTTAAGACTATAAACTTCACCTATGTAATTAGCTATAAAATTCGCACCAAAATATCCTTTATCGTAAATATCTCCTGCAGCATTTAAGGCATTATATGTTTTGTCTTCGTAATATAAGTCTGTATTAAGATTTAATTTATCATTAAATTTATGTTTTATTCCTAAACCATATCTATCATTATCGATGTCATAATTGTTATATGTATTTAAGGAGTTTTGTTTAGGATCATCATAAAATTCAGAATGCTCAATAGGACCAACTACAAATTGATTAATTCTTGAACTTGAAACATCAAATTTTAATTTAGTATCTTTTTTAGCGTTGACAAATAATTTTACAGTCTGCGTTTTATTTTTAAATCTATCTTTGTTGCCTTTTAAATCTCTTGCACTATGACCTTCACTTTTATCGTCAACAGCACTGAATGATAGATTAAATTTTTTGTGAGTAAATCCAGCATTAAGAATATTTTTTTTGAGCCCTGAACTACCAATTGATGATTCTAGACTAAACCCACTGTATTTTTTAGTATATATATTTATAACTCCTGCCATAGCGCCATCACCATAACTTACGGATCCTGTACCTTTAACAATTTCAATTCTATCAATACTATTAATATCAATTTGGCCTAACAGTTGTGCGCTCATATCGATATTATTAATTCGTTGTCCATCAATAGAAATGACTATATTTTGATATCCGGTTTCAGAGCCATAGCCTCGCATATCAATACTTGCTTTAGATCTATCTCCAAAATTTGGACTAATATTTAAGGACGAATGTTGAGAAAGATAAGATTGTATTGAGGTACTTCCAGAGACACTAATTTCTTTAGCGGTATGAATTTCTATGGAGTAAGGCGATGTACTCTCTTTGCTATCGTATTGATAGTTTCTTACAATAATTTCTTCTGTATCAATTTTTGTTTCGGCATTAATTTGGGTTACAAGACAAACAAGAAGAAGAGCTATAATTTTATTTAACATTTCATATTCCTAAGATAAGATTATTCATGCCACCCGCATGAGTCTATAGGCACAAAATTTTAGGAATATTTAACTAGTGAAAAAAAAGTAATGTAAATTTTCAATTAAATTGCATCCCCGCAATTTTACGATTGAAATTAAGGCCGGTCTCCGGACTCATAAGACTAAGTTTGTCGCCTTCCCAGTTTTAACCAGTGGCTATGTTGACAAACTCTTCCTTACTTACCGTTGCGGGGGCAGTGTAAGATTTGCACTTACTTCCCGTTTAAAAAATAACTTTATGAATTATTCTCACCTAAAATCAATCTGAAGATGATACTTCAGTCAAATAGAATTATCAAGTTTTAGAAAAATAAGATTAAAATCCAAGTGATAAATGCATTTCCGATTGCTAAAAAAACAGCTGCACTTCCTATATCTTTGGCTCTCTTTGCTAGATGATGATTTTCAAATGAAATTTTGTCAACAGTTGTTTCGATTGCAGTATTTAGAAGTTCAACTAAGGGTATTATGATAATACTTGAAATTAATAGTGCTTTTTGAATGCCCGTCTCGCCTATTAAGAAGCCTACTGGAATCAGAATGATAGAAAGAATAAATTCTTGGCGAATAGCAGCTTCATTTTTATAGGATGCTTTAAATCCTTCTAACGAATATCCAAAAGCGTTAATAAGTCTTTTAAGACCTGTTTTATTTTTGAAAGGACTTGTCATAAAATATTTTGCCTTTTAAAATTTAGCCAAATTATAACAAAAATATAATAATAGTTAGTTACCATTCTAGTATTATATTATTAAATAACTTAAGGGGTAATTGAATGTCTAGAATTGTTAAATGTGCTAAATTAAAAAAAGAGGCTGAGGGTTTAGACTATCCTCCATATCCTGGACCATTAGGACAAAAAATTTTTGAAAATGTGTCAAAAGAAGCTTGGTCAGGTTGGTTAGAGCATCAAACTATGTTGGTCAATGAAAATCGTTTAAGTTTAGTTGACCCTCAAGCAAGAAAATATCTTACTGAGCAAACAGAAGCTTATTTTTTTGGTGATGGAGCTGATAAAGCTTCGGGATATATACCACCAAAAAAATAAATTAAGATAGTTCTTTTTTAATTTCTTTGATTGAAGAGTGTCTGACGTCTTTACCTTTAACAGTATAAATAACACTTTGTGAGATATTAACTGCGTGATCACCAATTCTTTCAAGTGATTTTGCAATAAACATACTCTCAAGTGACATTGATATTGTCCTAGGATCTTCAAGCATAAAAGTAAGTAATTCTCTCATAGTAGAACGATAGTCATCATCAACTTGTTTATCTTTTTCTAGAATATCGATAGTATCGGTTAAGTCTAATCTTGCAAAAGAATTTAATGCTGTTTTTATCATTTCTTGAACAGCTTTTGCCATTCCCTTAATTTCATTGAATTTTGATTTACTCATTCGATTATCTTCAAATATTCTTGTTGTTGATCTTGCTATTTTGGCAGCCTCATCTCCCATTCTTTCAAGATCTGTAATAATTTTAAGCATCATCATTATATTTCTTAAATCACCCGCAGCTGGTGATCTTTTAGCTATCAAAAGGGAGGCTTCTTCATCAATAAGAACTTCTAAATCATTAATTTGCTCATCTTTTTTTATTACTTTTTCAGCTAATTTAACATCTGTTTCCAAAAGTGATTGAATTGCGTTAGATGTTTGCTCTTCAACTAAGGTTCCCATTTCTAATACTTTTGCTCGGATAGCCTGTAAATCTGAATCGTATTGTTTGTAAATATGCTCTGAAGCCATATTTTATTTACCTAAAATTAGTTAATATAATATTATATTATGACAAATTTAAGACAATTAAGCACCTTTCTTTATAGTTTTCACTCCATTATCTGTTGCAAGAAGCAAAGTATCAGCTGGACGAACAGCAAATAATCCATTAGTAACGACACCAACAATTTGATTAATTTTTATTTCTATTTCAATTGGATCAATTATTTTGAGTTCATGAACGTCCAAAATTATATTACCGTTATCTGTTGTGAAGTCTCTTAATTCAGGCTGGCCACCAAGTTTTGTAAGCTCTCTAGCAACATAGCTTTTGGCCATTGGTAAAACTTCTACAGGTAATGGAAATTTTCCTAAAACAGAAACATATTTACTTTCATCACATATACAAATAAATTCTTTTGCATTGGCGGCAACAATTTTTTCTCTTGTTAATGCACCACCACCTCCTTTTAACATATGCATATGTTCTGTTATTTCATCTGCACCATCTACATATATGTCCATTCCATTAATATCATTTAAATCAAAAACTTCAATTCCATGAGACTTAAGCCTATTTGAAGTAGCTTCACTACTTGCAACAGCACCATCTATTTTATGTTTTATTTCAGCTAATGCATCAATAAAATAATTTGCAGTTGAACCTGTACCAACACCAATAATTCCAGATTTCACATAATTTATTGCAGCATTTGCTACTTGTTGCTTCAATTCGTCTTGTGTAAAACTCATTTTTGCCAGACCCTTTTTTTTAACTATTAATTAGATTTATATAATACACTGTGATGTAGTTATTTAGAATGAACAAATTATGACAAATAAATATAAGCAATATATAGACGAAGCAAGGGTATATGACGTAGCAAAAAAAACACCGTTAGATTTTCAGTCATCTTTATCATCAAGATTGAATAATAAAATTTACTTAAAGCGAGAAGATCAACAACCTGTTTTTTCTTTTAAAATTAGGGGGGCTTATAATAAATTAGTTAATCTGGATAAAAATACGCGAGATAAAGGTGTGATTGCAGCTTCAGCTGGAAACCATGCACAGGGTGTTGCGATGGCAGCCAAAACCTTAGGCTGCAAAGCTACAATTGTGATGCCAAAAACTACACCTTTAATTAAGACAAATGCTGTCCGTCAATATGGAGCTGAAGTTATTTTGCATGGTATTTCTCTTCATGAATCAATAGCACATGCCCATGAAATAGAAAAAGAAAAAGGCTTAACTTTTCTTCATCCTTTTGATGATCCTTATGTTATAGCAGGACAAGGAACAATAGGAAAAGAGATAATAGAAGAATTTGATAAACCTATATATGCAATATTTGTTTGTGTGGGTGGTGGAGGTCTTATTTCTGGGATAGCTTCATATGTAAAAGCAGTAAATCCTGATATTAAAATTATTGGTGTGGAAGCCCAAGATTCTGAGGCAATGACTCAAGCGCTGAAAAAAAATGAAAGAATTTCACTTGATCATGTAGGTTTATTTGCAGAAGGAGCAGCAATTAAGCAAGTCGGGGTCCTTAATTTTGAAATAGCTACTAAATATGTTGATGACATGGTTGTTGTAGATAATGATGAAATATGTGCGGCTATTAAAGATGTATTTGAAGATACAAGAACTATTTTAGAGCCTGCAGGTGCATTAGCTGCTGCGGGTTTAAAATCATATGTCCAGAAAAATAATATACAAGGAAAAAATTTAATAGGCATTGCATCAGGTGCGAATATTAATTTTGATCGTCTACGTTTTGTCGCCGAGAGAGCGGAAATCGGTGAGCAAAGGGAGGCAATTTTATCAGTAAATATTCCTGAAAAACCAGGAGCTTTTAAATCCTTTTGTAAATTGATTGGAGAGAGAAATATAACAGAGTTTAATTATCGTTATTCAGATAACAATCAAGCACAAATATTTGTTGGTATAACTATTTCTGATGCGGATGATACTGAAACTCTCTTGAAAAATTTTAATGATGCTGGATTATCTGCAAATGACTTGACTCAAAACGAGATGGCTAAACTTCATTTAAGACATATGGTTGGTGGTCATGCTCCGCAGGCAAAGAATGAAGTTCTTTATCGTTTCGAGTTTCCAGAAAAACCTGGCGCATTATTAAGTTTTTTAACTAATATGGGTGAAAATTGGAATATTAGTTTATTTCACTATCGTAATCACGGGGCGGATATTGGACGTGTTTTGATTGGTATGCAAGTTCCAGAGAAAGACCAGGAAATTTTCACTTCATTTTTAGAAAAGTTAGAGTATCCTTATTTTAAAGAGACAGATAATCTCGGGTATAAACTTTTTTTAGGTAAAAATTTATAAATTAAGGAGAAAAAATGAGTCGGTTAAACAGTTTAATTTTAATTTTATTTTTAGTTGGTTGCGGCCAATCTGATAGAGGTAAAGCATACATTACTTCGCAAGAAGGGGGCGTTTCAGTAATTGACTTGAATACAATGGAAGTAGTTGAATCTATTAATTCTGGTGATTATCCAAGAGGTATAGGTATAACGAAAAAAGGTAAGTATTTAATTACTGCTAATAAAGCTGGAGCTGATGTTTCAATAATAAATTTAAAGACAAAAGAAATAGAGAAAAATATTGACGTAGGGATTAATCCCGAATTTGTTAGGATTTATGATGACCAAGTATTTGTTTCAACAGAGCCTTCTTCAACTGGAAAACCGCCTGCCAAAGGTGAAATGCATGAAGATGATGATGATGATGATAGAACCCCAGCAAAAATTGCTGTAGTAGATATTGCCTCAGGGAAAAAAATAAGAGAGATTACTGCTGGTCCTGAAACTGAAGGTATAGAGTTTAGCAGAAACGGTTCACAAATCATCGTTACTAACGAGGCTGACAACACTATTACAGTTCATGACTTTACATCTGGCGATCTACTTAAAACTATTAAAGCAGATGATTATGGCTTAAGGCCTAGAGGTATAAAGGTATCTCCAGATGGAAACTTTTATATAGCTACACTGGAGCATAGTGACAACTTTATTGTTCTCGACAAAGAATTTAATCATATTAAAACTGTTGATACTAAACATGATGTTTCTGAAGATAATCTTCACAAAGGAAAGTCACCCTATGGTGTAAGTTTCAGTCCATCTGGAGATAAATTATTTGTTGCTGCAAGCGGCGGATATAAAAAAAGAAGTTCTTTAGAAGTATACGATGGTAAAACTTTTGAGAAAATAAAACGAGTTGAAACTAATGGTAGAAGATGCTGGCACTTTACATTTACTCCTGATAACAAGGAAATTCTTTTGGCTTGCGGAAGATCGGATGAGGTTTTAGTTATTGATTCAGATACCTTAAATATTTCTAAAAGAATTCCTGTAAAAGGAATACCTTGGGGAATAATAACATACCCAATAGCTCTTGGAAGTTTAGATCAGGTGAGAAGTGGACACAGCCATAAAGGACACAGCCACGATTAATTTAGATTTTAAGTTAAAAGATCAGATTGTATTAATGAACTCCCATTCATTTTGAGAAACTGGGGTAATTGATAATCGGTTACCCTTTCTTAAAATCATCATATCTTTTAATTCAGAAAAATTTCTTAATTTCTTTAATTCAATTAAGGGTAATTTCTTTACTAGAGTTACATCTACATTAAGCCATCTTGGATTATCTTTAGTAGATTTTGAATCATAATATTTATTCCCTTTTACGAACTGAAGTGGATCAGGGTAAGCAAGTTTAGTAATTTTCATTATTCCAACAATTCCCGGTAATTCACAGTTTGATTGATAAAAAAAAGCTAGGTCACCTAAAGACATATCATCCCTCATAAAATTTCTAGCTTGATAATTTCTAATACCTTTTGTTGGAATCCAATCAACTGTTTGATTTGGAGTTTTTTCCAAGTCTGCAATCGTAAAAACTGATGGTTCTGATTTCATAAGCCAATAACGCATAGAAAATTATTCCTTTATTAATATAATATATGTAATGTTATTAGAATTTTAATATAAGAGAAAGTCATGGAAAAGAAAAACGTACTAGGAACCACCTTACAGACTTGCAGTTTAGATCCTTTAACAGGTTACTTTAGAAATGGAGAATGTGATCATTGTCAATCAGACTCAGGTAACCATACAGTTTGCGCTAAAGTAAATGACGAATTTTTATCTTTTTCAAAAGCTCAAGGTAATGATTTAACCACCCCTCGCCCAGAATATAATTTTAAAGGATTAAAAGCTGGAGATTGTTGGTGTTTATGTGCTAACAGATGGCTAGAAGCAGCGGAGGCTGGTTGCGCTCCACCAGTAATTTTGGAATCTACGCATGAAAAAGCGTTGGAAATAATAACTTTAAGCGATTTAAAATATCACAGTTTAAGATAAATTTGCTTAGATGTTGCCTAGACCAGCATCTAGAACCAAAAGTTCAAGTGGTAATAATCTAAGATGTTTTAGGTTCGCTCGCCAAGAGCCCTTAAAAGGTTACCCAATCGTGAGCAATCACACCACAATCTGATTGACTAAAACCGATGCTATAGACTAGTTCAAAGATTAATTAGCCCAAGCAACATCTAAACAAACTTTTAATTAATGATTTTGTAATGCTTTATCAATTAACAAATTAAAGTTTGTTATTTTATTTTTATAATCAAGAGTATGAATATCTTTATTATCTCCTTGATTCAAAAATTCATGAGTAATTTCTAATGCAGCTCTAATAATAGTTTTATCAACGCCTATTACCGAACCAGTTTCTTGAATTTCTTCTACCTTATGTTTTAAGTAGCTTATAGATTTTTGAAGATTTTCTTCCTCATTTTCTGGGCAAGAAATACTAAAATCTCTTCCTAATATATTTACTTCAATTTGTTTTGGCATATTTTAATTTGGTAATTGAGCTAATAAGTTTTCAACTTTTAATGTTGCTTCATTCATTTTATCTTTTAAGCTTTGTATCTCTTCTTGAGCAAGTTGAAGACTAGGTTTTAAGTCATCATTTTCTTTTTTCAAAACCTCAAGTCTCTCGATGAGATTATTAAGTTTTGTTTCTAATGAAGTTAGTTCATTTAACATTCATTTACTATAATTTAAAATCTCTATAGCATCAATAGAGAATTTAAATTCTTTCTTATTTTTTCTTAGCACGTGGGTGGGCTTTATCATATATTTTTGAAAGATGTTGAAAGTCAAGATGAGTGTAAATTTGAGTAGTACTTATATTTTCATGCCCCAGTAGCTCTTGAACTGCTCTTAAATCTTGGCTAGATTGAAGTAAATGTGAAGCAAAACTGTGTCTCATAAGATGAGGATGAATATTCTCTGGAATTCCTTGTTTTTTTGCCCAAAATTTTAATCGATATTGAATTGCTCTTGCCGTTAATTTTTGACCATCTTTTTTTGAAAAGAGTATAGATTCACCAGAAGCTTCCTGCCCTAAATTTTTTCTTAGACTCAACCACTGCTTAATAGCTTTAGAAGCATAACTACCCATAGGAATAATGCGCTCTTTATTTCCTTTTCCAATAACTGTAATGGTTCCATCTTCAAAGTTTATATTATTTATTTTTAAATCTACTAGTTCAGATAATCGTAGTCCAGATGAATAGAATAGTTCCAAAATAGCATGATCACGGATTCCTAAAAAAGAATCATCTTTAATATTTATGAGCTTGATTATTTGATCAACGGACAATGTTTGTGGTAATAATTTTTCACTTTTAGGTGCTTTAATTCCTAGTGTAGGGTTCTTCTTAAATTTATATTTATTGATTAAAAAATTGAATAACCCTCTCCAGGAAGATATCATTCTTGATAATGATTTACCATTTAAGCCTTTTGAATGCAGGATTGAAATATTTTTTCTAATATCTTCAACTGAATAATTTTCTAATTTTTTGTTACCCATAAGTTCTAATAAATCGTTAATATCTCTAAGATAGCTTTTAACTGACGCAGAACTTAACCTTTTTTCAAATTTAATAAACTTTTTGTATTCTTCTATAAATTTAAGATCATTCATTTTTTTAGGTTTAAATTAAATTCACCTTCAAATACAATTTCAGTAGGACCAGACATAATCATAGAATTATTTCCGTCCCAATCTATAATTAAATTACCACCATCCATATGAACTGTAACAGGAGATTTTACTAATCCCTTTAAAATTACTGTAGCACTTGCTGCACAGGCCCCAGAACCACAGGCGAGCGTAAATCCACTACCTCTTTCAAGAACTTTTAATCTAATCGAATTCTGATTCATTATTTTTACTAAACCTACATTGACACCGTTAGGAAACCAACTTTTATTAGCTTGAATCTCTATAGCTAATTTTAAAAAATCTTCAAATTTATCATTTTCCTTTAGTTGAATAACCGCATGAGGATTTCCCATCGAAACTTTTGTAAATGGTTTAGGAGAGTCACTAGACTTAAGGCTGATAGTAGGTTTTCCCATATCAACAGAGATAAGATTATTAGAATTTTCTGATAGAGTAATTAATCCAGATTTTGTTTCAACTGTAACTCTTGATTTTTTTGTTAAATTCTTATCTTTTACAAAGCGATAAAAACATCTAGCCCCGTTTCCACATTGTTCAACTTCATTTCCATCCGAATTAAAAATTCTGTATTTAAATTCTGCTTTTGAATTTGAACTATTTTCTATAATTAATAGTTGGTCAAAACCAATTCCAAATTGACGATGTGATAGTGATTTTATTATTTTGGAATTAAGATTATATTGGCGTTCTAATTGATTAATAATTATGAAATCATTACCAATTCCATGCATTTTTGTGAATTTAATCTTCATTTATTTCTATTTTTTATTTAAGTTATTTGCTATTCTAACGGCTTCTTAATATTAATACTTAAGGTTTTTATGAAAAACTACTTATTTACTTCAGAGTCAGTATCTGAAGGTCATCCAGATAAAGTCTCTGATTTAATCTCAGATGCTATTTTAGATGCAATTTTAGCCGAAGATCCTAATGCTAGAGTTGCCGCAGAAACTTTAACAAATACTAATTTAGTAGTCTTAGCAGGTGAAATAACTACAAATATAAAAATAGATTACGAAAAAATAGCAAGAGAGACATTAAAGTCAATCGGGTACGATAATATTGAATATGGAATTGATTATAAAACATGTGAAGTTCTTATTAAGTTTGATACTCAATCACCAGATATTGCTCAAGGTGTAGATGGTGCAATGGATGATCCTTTAGATCAAGGCGCTGGAGATCAGGGATTAATGTTTGGTTATGCTTGTAACGAAACAAAAGAATTGATGCCTTTACCAATTCATTTAGCACATAGATTGGTAGAACGTCAGTCAATATTAAGAAAAAACGGTAAACTTTCCTGGCTGAGACCGGACGCTAAATCTCAAGTAACAATTGAATATTATAATAATAAACCCTTAAGAGTAGATACAGTTGTTTTGTCTACTCAACATTCTCCAGATATTCATCTTGATGAGCTTCGTGAAGCAGTTAGAGAGGAAATTATCAATCCAATTATCCCCAAGGATTTAATAAAAGGTGACATTAAATTACTAATTAACCCAACAGGAAGATTTGTGATAGGTGGTCCACAAGGTGATTGTGGTTTAACTGGTCGAAAAATTATCGTAGATACTTATGGAGGAGCCGCCCCTCATGGCGGTGGAGCTTTTTCAGGTAAAGATCCTAGTAAAGTAGATCGATCTGCTGCTTATGGGGCCAGGTATGTAGCTAAAAATATTGTTTCTGCAGGTTTAGCTTCTAAATGTTTGGTTCAAATATCATATGCAATAGGAGTTGCACAACCAACTTCTGTAATGGTTGATACTTATGGGACTGGAATTATTTCTGACGAAAAACTATCCAAATTAGTGGCAGCTGAATTTGATTTAAGGCCAAAAGGTATTGTGGAAACCTTAGATTTACTAAGGCCAATATATAAGAAAACTGCTGCTTATGGACATTTTGGTCGTGATGAGCCAGATTTTAGTTGGGAGATGACCGATAAGAAGTCTATACTTAAGAACAAGTAATTTTTATTATGTGCTTGATTTTATTTGGTTTTTAAATTAGTATTTCTTTTGTTCGAGGAGCGCTGCAAGAATTTTCCCAGGCTCGAGCTGCAAATTTATTTGTAACTGCGTTCACCTTTTTAAACCGTACCAGTTACGGGATGCTTGGTGAACCAATCGTCTCTCTGGTCACATATATTTTAGGGAAAAAAATGAACACAGTGACTGATTCAAAATTAAATATAAAAGATTATCTAGTAGCTGATATTAGCTTAGCAAATTTTGGAAGAAAAGAAATTGCTGTAGCTGAAACAGAAATGCCAGGTTTGATAGCAATTCGCAAGGAATATGCTAATAAAAAACCTTTAAAAGGCGCTTTAATTTCTGGTTCTTTGCATATGACTATTCAGACAGCTGTTTTAATTGAAACACTTAATGAATTAGGTGCAAAAGTTAGATGGGCATCCTGTAATATTTATTCAACCCAAGATCATGCGGCTGCTGCAATTGCAGATGGCGGCACCCCTGTTTTTGCTTTTAAAAATGAAAGTCTAGATGAATATTGGGATTTTACGCACCGTATATTTGAGTGGCCTGACGAACAATATACAAATATGATTCTTGATGATGGAGGAGATGCAACCCTTTTACTTCATCTTGGTGTTAAGGCAGAAAAAGATATTTCAGTTCTTAATAATCCAGCTACTGAAGAAGAAATATGTTTGTTTAATGCAATAAAGAATAAATTAAAAATAAATTCGTCTTGGTATTCTGAAAAAATATCACATATCAAAGGAGTAACAGAAGAGACTACTACTGGAGTTATGCGCCTTTATCAAATGTTTAGAGATAATGAATTAGCATTTCCTGCAATTAATGTAAATGACTCAGTAACTAAATCTAAATTTGATAATTTGTACGGATGCAGAGAATCACTTGTAGACGCAATTAAGAGAGCAACTGATGTAATGATTGCAGGAAAAATCGCAGTTGTTTGTGGATATGGTGATGTTGGAAAAGGATCAGCACAGGCATTAAAAGCTTTATCAGCTCAAGTCTGGATAACTGAAGTGGATCCTATTTGTGCACTTCAGGCAGCTATGGAAGGTTATCGAGTAGTCACTATGGATTATGCAGCTAAGTATGCAGATATTTTTGTTTCTGCAACAGGAAACTATAATGTCATTAATCATGAACATATGAAATCTATGAAAGATCAAGCGATTGTATGTAACATAGGGCATTTTGATAATGAAATTGATGTTGCTTCATTATCAAAATATAAATGGGAGGAAATAAAGCCACAAGTTGACCATGTTATTTTTCCTGATAACAAAAGAATCATTTTGTTAGCAAAAGGCCGCTTAGTTAATTTAGGGTGTGGAACAGGTCACCCAAGTTACGTTATGGGATCTTCATTTGCTAATCAGGTAATTGCTCAAATTGAATTATTTTCTGAAAAAGATAAATACCCACTTGGCGTACATACTTTACCTAAGCATTTAGATGAAAAAGTTGCACGTTTACAACTAACCACATTAAATGCTGATTTAACGACCTTAACCGAAGAACAAGCAAAATATATTGGAGTTAAAGTTTCAGGACCATTTAAGACTGATACTTATCGATATTAAAAAATTATGGGAAGCGTACCTTCAGTAAGTTTTGAATTTTTTCCTCCTCGAACAGAGGAGGGAGTTGTAAAACTTAGAAAAACTGTTCAAATATTATCTGAGTTTTCACCAGAATTTTTCTCAGTTACATTTGGCGCTGGTGGATCGACGAAAGAAAAAACATCAGATACAGTCCTGGATATAAAATCATCTGGTCAAAAAGCTGTACCCCATATTTCTTGTATTAGTTCTTCGAAAAAAGAGATTAAAGATTTATTAGATCACTATAAGGCAAATAACATTAATCACCTTATAGCCCTTAGAGGTGACAATCCCTCAGGAGCAATAGGCAATGGAGATTTTAAATACGCTAACGAATTAATTTCTTATATAAGAGAAGAAACAGAAAATCAATTCCATATTCAAGTTGCAGCATACCCAGAATATCATCCAGAAGCTAGTTCTGCTCAAGATGATTTAAATAATTTTAAAAGAAAAATTGATGCTGGAGCGAACTCTGCTATTACCCAGTTCTTTTTTAATATCGATGCTTATTTTAAATTTTTAGAAGAATGCCAAAAGAAATCAATCTCGGTACCGATTATTCCTGGAATAATGCCAATATACAATATAAAGCAACTATCTCGATTCGCATCTAAATGCGGAGCTGAAATACCTCGATGGCTTAGGTTGAAATTAGAAAGTTATGGTGATGACGATATTAAATCTTTAAGAGATTATGGTATTGAAATCATTACAGAATTGTGTGAAACATTAATTCAGTATGGAGTCCCAGGCATTCATTTTTACACTCTAAATGAATCAAAAATTGTTTCTAAAATAATTAGAAATATTACGCCTTAATGAAGAATTGATTGTTGATTCTGGTATAAGGCATCTTCAACAAAAAGATAATCATTTTCTTTATCATTTGTCCATAAAGTCATCATTACAATCCAGCGCACTTCTTCTATATTGATAATATTTTGATTAAGCGCCATAGCTCGATCGATAATAATTTCTCGTTCTATTGAGTTTAGAATTTTCGCCTGTTCAAGAAATAAAATAAAACCTAAGCTATCAAAAGAAATTTTTTCTTTCTCTTTCTCTGTAAAAATTCTTAATTTATCATTAAGTTTTAATGAATGAGATTCTGGAATTTTTGTTGACATCTCTTTAAGTTCTGAAAACCAATCTAAAGCAGTCTCAATATCTTTATTATTGAATCCAGCAGCTTCAAGCTCTAAAGTCATGTTGGCAAAATCTAAATTATTCTTGGAACTTAGGTAATTTTCAAACATATAGATGAGAAGATCAAACATTGTAATTCCTTATTTTTGAATTTAAGAATAGATAAATTATAAACTTTCGCAATGAAAAAAAAGAAAATGAGAGTCTAAGCAGTATAATTAACAAACTAAAAATTTTTATGTTTTATTACAATTAATTTAACAGTTAACAAATAAATAATCAATACAATATGTTAATTTTAAAAGCATTCATTAAGTAAATTGGGTATGAAAAATAAAGAACTTAAGATTATCTTTGCAGGAACTCCTACTTTTGCTGTCCCAACTTTAGAAGCCATTTATGAATCTGGTTATGATATTCCTCTTGTCTTAACTCAACCTGATAGAAAATCTGGAAGAGGTATGATCAAAAAACCAAGCCCGATTAAAGAAAAAGCCAAACAATATAATATTCCTGTTTATCAGCCAGAAAAATTAGAAGGAAATGAAGTAATTAAAAAAATTACCGGTACTAAAGCTGATATTTTAGTTGTTGCAGCTTACGGCCTCATCATACCATCTAAAATTTTAGATATTTTTGTGAAGGGTTCATATAATGTTCATGCTTCATTACTTCCTGCATGGAGAGGTGCGGCACCAGTTCATAGGGCAATTGAAGCTGGGGACTCAAAAACAGGTGTAACTATTATGTTTATAGCTCCAGAATTAGACTCTGGAGATATACTTAGAAAGAAAATTATTATTTTAAATGAAGATTCAACAACTGGTGAGGTTACAGAGAAGTTATCTAAATTAGGTGCTGAATTAATGACTAAAGTTCTAAATGATATTTGTGCTAATAAAAAACTTAAATTAATCCCACAGATACAGTCAATGGCTACTTATGCAAAAAAAATTAATAAATCTGAAGCTAAAATAATATGGAAAGATGTAACTTCAAAAGTGCTGGTATGTAAAATTAATGCATTTAATCCTAACCCAGGCGCATTCTGTTTTTTTAGAGGAAAAATATTAAAAATTTGGAAAGCTAATATTGAAAGCAATATTCATAAAATTGAAACGGGTAAATTATTTGTCCCTCCTAAAGAGAATAATCTTTATGCAGGAACAATTGATGCAGCAATTCAGATTATACTGCTTCAACAAGAAGGTAAAAGAAAAATGACAGCAAAAGAATTTATTGTAGCGAATAAAATTAATGATGAAGATTTTCTTTTATGATGAATTATTCTCAATGGCTTTCAGCAATGATAGTTGAACAAGTTCTTATCGGAAAGAACTTAGATAAAAGCTTTGAATTAATTTTAACAAGATATGATAAAAAAGAAATTAAAAATCTTCCACAAATAAAAGATATGGTTTACGGTGCCTTAAGAAATTTAGGAAAATCATACTTTTTTATTAATAAATTAGTTAAAAATAAAATAGAAAATAAATGTCTAGAATCGCTTTTGCATATAGTTTTATTTCAGATTAATAATGCTAGATCGAATAATTTTACTTTGGTTAATCAAGCTGTTGATGCAGCAAAGAGAATAGATCACAAAAAAAGTGCTTTTATTAATGGGGTTCTAAGAAATTTCTTAAGAAATAAAAATAATTTACAAAAGGAATTAAAAGAAAATGAATCTGCTAATTATAGTTATCCAAACTGGTGGATTCAAAAGACAAAGAAACAATACCCCAAGGATTGGCAGAAAATTCTTAATATTGGAAATCAACATCCACCATTGGCATTGAGAATTAATTTAAAAAAAATTAGTGTTGAAGAATATTTAAAAATATTAAAGAAAAATAAAATTGATTACTGCTTTGTTGGTGGGGAATGTTTAATTATAAACAAACCATTAGATGCTAGTAAAATACCTGGATTTTTGGATGGAAAAGTCTCTGTTCAGGATTTTGGAGCCCAATTAGCAGCACATATAATTGATTTAAAGGAAAATCAGAAAGTTTTAGATGCATGTTCAGCCCCTGGGGGGAAAGCTTGTCACATGATAGAGTTAAATTTAATTAAACTATTAGCAGTTGAAAGTAATGAGCAAAGGGTAAAAAAAATAAAAGAGAACGTTCAACGTTTAGGTTTAAAAGTGGAAATACTGAATAAAAAAATTGATAAAAAAAATGAATGGTGGAATAAAGAATATTTCGATCGTATATTATTAGATGTTCCATGTTCAGCTTCAGGAATAGTCAGAAGACATGTAGATATAAAGTGGTTAAGGCGAATAAATGATTTTAAAAAATTTGGAGATAATCAGTTATATTTAATAAAGTCAG
>JAOMCC010000014.1 GCA_028344855.1 Nitrosomonadales bacterium
TTCATCAAAAGAGAAAGCTTTTAAAACATTTTACATACCAAATTCTGCAATTATTTGGAACAAAGGCAAAGCATGGGTATATAAGGAAACAACTAAAAATTCTTTTTCGAGACAACCAATATTTAATATGGAAGAGGTTAAAGATGGCTGGAACGTTCAATTCAAAAATACACCCCCTGAGTCTATTGTTACAAGTGGAGCCCAATTACTTTTATCAGAAGAATATAAACATCTTATAACAAATGAAAATGAGGATTAGAACTTAATGATTGCCTCTTTAATCCGGTTTTCTATTAGACATACTGGGGTAATTATTGGATTAGCTTTAATTGTAATTGCTTATGGTATTTATCAAATTAAAAATAGCCCTTTAAATGTTTTTCCTGAATTTTCTCCAACGCAGGTAATTATTCAAACTGAATCTCCAGGCTATTCTTCTTCTCTTGTTGAAACATTAATATCAAAACCTATTGAACAAGCAATTTCTGGAACTATAGGAATTAAACAAATTCGATCACAATCAATTCCTGGGCTATCTGTAATTACAATAATATTTGATGAAGGAACTGATATTTATAAAAATAGACAAGCAATATCAGAAAGATTTAATGCATTAAAAAGTAGATTACCAAAAAACGTAGTTCCTAATATCACTCCCCTTACCTCTTCTGCATCAAGTGTTCTTGGGATAGGAATTACATCAAAAGCTAAAGACTTAACTGAATTAAGAACTATAGCCGAAAACATTATCATCCCACATTTAATGGCTGTTCCAGGTGTTGCAGATGTAAATCGCTTTGGTGGATTATTAAAGCAAATTCAAATTGAGATCATTCCTGACAAACTTTTTTTTCATAATGTCAAAATTTCTGACATAGCAAAAGCTGCACAAAAGTCCACCGGAGTTAGTGGTGCTGGTTTTATAGAGAATCAAAATCAACGAATTATAATTAACACTAAAGGTCAATCGAAAACTATAGAAGAGCTTGAGCTTACCCCCGTAATTAATAATCAAGGTAATCAAGTAAGAATTAAAGATGTAGCTAATATAAAAATCGGTTCAATGCCATCAATAAGCTCTGCATCAATTAATGGAAGACAAGGAGTATATTTATCTATTCAAGGACAACTTCATTCTGATACCTATAAACTTACCAAACAAATAGAATTAGCTTTAGATAGTCTCAAACCTATTTTTACTAAAGAAAAAATTGAATTATATCCAGACTTATTTAAACCAGCCAATTTTATTGATGCGTCAATTAAAGGATTAAGGGTTGATATAGCATTTGGCTCTCTGATGATTATATCAATACTGTTTCTTTTTTTATATAATTTCAAAACAGCTTTTATTTCAGCTGTAGCAATTCCCCTATCATTACTCTCTGCAATTATTGTTATGAGTTTTTTCAATTTAGGTTTGAACGTTATGGTCTTAAGTGGTCTAGCAATTGCTCTAGGTGAAGTTGTAGATGACGCAATTATCGATGTCGAAAATATCCTTAGAAGATTAAAACAAAATAGAAAATTAAATAGCCCAAAACCACTTCATACTGTAATTTTTGAAGCATCAATGGAAGTTAGAAAATCTGTAATATTTGCAACTATTATAATAGTTCTAGTTTTTTTACCTCTCCTCTCTTTGACCGGCGTTGCAGGTAAATTATTTGGGCCTCTCGGAATTGCTTACATATCATCAATTACTGCTTCACTAGTAGTAGCAATGACAATAACCCCAGCTTTATGCTATTTAATGTTAGGAAAATCTAAACTACAAGCCAATGATTCACCAGTCATAAGCTACTTAAAAGTAAGATACATTAAAATATTAAAAGTTATTGAAAAATACTCAAGACCAATAATATTTTCTAGCTTACTAATAATAAGTATAGGGTTAGCTTTTTTACCATTTTTCAAAACACAATTTATACCACCACTTCATGAAGGTCATTTCATTATGCACATGACTGCATTCCCAGGTACATCAGAATTAGAATCTATTAGAATTGGAAATAAAGTAAGTAAAAAAATTCGTGAAATTCAAGGTGTGAAATCAGTTGCTCAATGGGTAGGAAGATCCCCCCTGGGAGCTGATACGTTTGGAACACATTACAGTGAATTTGAGATTGAATTAAATAATCTCAATGGCATAGAACAGGATGAAATTTTAGAAAAAATTAGAGCATTAGTGCAAACAGACAGTGAAAGTGAATTAAATCAATCAGAAAACTTCGTAGGTGTAAACTTTGCAATAAATACTTTTTTAACAGAAAGAATAGAAGAAACTATATCGGGTTACAATGCATCGATAGTAATCAATATATTTGGTGATAATTTAGATTCTTTAGATCAAGATGCACAAAAGATTTTTTTTATGCTCCAAGAAATGAAAGGTGCTTCTGATATTATGCTTCAATCTCCACCAGGCACCCCTCAAGTTTCAATTAGACTTCGGTCAAAAAAAATGAGTCAATTGGGAATTTTAAAAACTGATGTACTTGATACTATCAAAGCCGCTTATGAGGGCTTTCCAGCCTCTTTAGTTTATGACGGAATTGTTCCAGTACAAATTGCAGTTACACTAAGTAATGACTATAGAGATGACATATTAGATATTAATAAATTACCAATAAGAACAAATGAAAATAAAATTGTTAGCCTTGATGAAATTGCTTTTATTTCTCAAGAAAATGGACGTTCAAAAATACTTCACCAAGATGGCAAACGAGTTCAAACAATTACTCTAAATGTAGAAGGTCAAGGCCTTAATGATTTTACAAAAAATCTTAATCAAAATATAAATAAAATAAAATTAAATCCCAATAATTATTTTGAAATAACTGGCTCTGCAGCGGAAAATGCTAAAGCAAGAGAAAGCTTAATTGTTCATTCAGTTTTAGTTGGTCTGGGTGTTTTATTATTACTATATCTTGCTTTTGGCTCTCTTCTTAATTTAGGCCTTACTCTTATAAATCTACCATTTGCGCTTATTGGTGGTGTACTTATTGTAATTATTACCGGTGGATGGATATCTATTGGCTCACTTGTTGGGTTTGTAACACTATTCGGAATTACGCTTAGAAATTCAATTATGCTTTTATCGCATTATCAATTTCTTGTAAATAAAGAAAATTGCCTTTGGAATATTGAAACTTGCATAAGAGGTGCTTCAGAAAGATTGCCATCAATTCTTATGACGGCATTAGTAGCTGGTTTAGCTTTACTTCCAATAGCGCTGGGTTCAAATCAACCTGGAAAAGAAATTGAAGCACCAATGGCATCAATTATTATTGGAGGTTTATTTACTTCAACAATATTAAATTTACTCATCCTTCCAACAATTTTATTAAATTTTGGAAATTTTAAAAAAGATATAGATCAATAAATTTTTTCTAAATCACGCGCAAAGTCAATATCTTTTTTTGTAACCCCTGATTCATCATGAGTAAATAAAATAATTTTTATGCCTGAATAAGTTAAAAATATATCAGGGTGATGGTCGACTTTTTCCGCAAAATCCCATATTTTTTTAACCGTACTCCCTAAATCTTTTAGGTCATCTCTTTTAATAAATGTCTCAATCTTCGAATCAATTAATCTCCAAGTTACTAAATCAGTATTGAGAATTTTTGAAATTTCGATTTCTGTTAAAACCATATCTATTCCTTAAAAAAATTTAATGTTTGTTTTATATTTTCAGCTTTATCTTCAATTTCTTGATATTCATCTTTTACATTTGATCCGACAGTAATACCTCCTCCAGAATAAAAATGTAATTTTTTATTTAGGTGCACCATGCTCCTAATAGCAATATTACTATCCAATGAGCCATCAAAACTGAAATAACAAATGGATCCACAATATAAGTCTCTTGCATGCTCTTCTTGTTCGTCAATTATTTCTGTTGCCCTTTTTTTTGGTGCTCCAGTAATTGAGCCTCCAGGGAATGAGTCAGATAAGAGTTTAAAGTTATTTGAATCTTCTTCTAAAATTCCAGAAATCGTACTAACTAAATGATGAACGTTTGGATAAGATTCGATTTTAAATAATTCATCAACTTTGACACTACCAACTTCACAATTTATACTTAAATCATTTCTAAGTAGGTCTACAATCATTAAGTTTTCTGATTGATCTTTTTTACTATTTAAAAGTTCATTAGCGTTCTTTTCATCTATATTACTGGTTTTACCTCTCACCCTTGTTCCTTTGATAGGTCGAGTAGTTACTTTTTTATTTTTTGAATTAATAAATCTTTCTGGTGACCCACATAATATTTCAAATTCATCATATAAAAGATAAGCCATAAAAGGAGATTTATTTACATCCCGAAATTTTTTATATAGATTCCAACTATCCCCTTCTGTATCAACATCAAATTTCTTTGACAAATTAATCTGATAACAATCACCTGCATTTATATAATTCATAATATTATTGAATTTTTTTTCGTAATTCTTGAATGATAAATTAGCCCTAATTGTATCTTTTATTATAAAGTCTTGATAAATATTTTTTACATCTTTACTAAAAAGACTCTCTAATTTTGGCCACAGGTCTTTTGTTTGATCATCAAATAACATTGAAACAATATAGGACTTTTCTCTAAAATGATCTACTATAATTGCCCAATCATAAATACCCATCTTCATAGTATCAATAAGATTTTTTTTAGATGTTTCTAGATTTAACTCATATGAACAATATCCAATCGCACCCCCCACAAATGGTATTTCATTATTAGGTAAAAGATACTTTGACATTACATCACTTAGAACTTCTAAGGAGGGTTTCTTAAATTCTTGTTTACCTTCTTTATCTGATAAAACTGTAACTCTCTTATTACAACTTATCTTTTTAAAAGGTTCTGCAGTAATAATATCAAAACGTGCGAATTCACTATGAGGTTTATCTTTTTGATAGCAGCTGTCTAAATATACAGGCCAATCCAAATGTTTTATTTTTTCAAAGTAACTCGAAGAATCACTTTGATACTTTAGTTCTTTTATTTTCATTAAATTTTTTAAACTTTGTTAAATGAGTATTATAGAATTTAATTACATTATTAATAAAAAAAGGCACATGAGTGCCTTTTTTTATTTTTATTTATCTACTCCAGGTTTGCATGTATACCTCTCATACCCTCTTCTGTTAGATCTTTATCAAAAACTATTTCTCCAATAACTGCTTCAAGAAAAACTAATGTAGAAAGCTCAAAAGAAGTGCCCATAGGTAATCCTTTAGTTTTAGCAAATACCTCATCATTACCCATTGTTACTGTTAAATCTGCAAGATCAGACATTGCAGATGATGACTTCATAGAAACAACGGCAATTTTGGCTCCCTTAGATTTAGCAGTTTCTAATGTTGGTAACAAAGTTTTAGTGCCTCCTGAACCAGAAATAACTATGTACAAATCTCCCTCTTGAAGAGCAGGTGTAACAATTTCGCCAACCATATTAACTTGATAACCACAATGAACTAGTCTCATTGCTAAAAAACTAGAAACTAATTTTGATCGACCAGCACCGGCAACAAAAATTCGACCAGATGTATCAATATGCTTTTTTAGTTCAGCAATTTGACCTTTATCAGTTGAAGCCAAAACACTAGATATCTTATCCATTATTAATTTTTGTGTATCCATACTATTTATTTTCCTGTTATTTAAATGTTAATGATACCAAAAAAAACCCGACCATTAAGCCGGGTTTTAAATATAACTTTCTAATAAAAATCTATTAGTGAGCAATAGCTGTAATTTCAGCAGCAGCAGCAGCTGGGTCAGCAGCACCATATATAGCAGCTCCAGCTACAATAATTGCAGCTCCAGCATCTTTAACTTGTTGAGCTGTATCCGCTTTAATACCGCCAGCAACTGATATTTTTGCAGAATCGCCAACAGCTTCAGCAATTGCAGCTAAATCTGCAAAAGGTGTTTGACCTGCAGCTTGAGCATCAAGTCCAGTATGAACGCCAATAATTTGTGCGCCAGCAGCAACACATTCCTTAGCAAGTCCTACTTTATCATCAACATTAATCATATCAACTTGACATTCTTTACCATACTTAGCTGCAGCAGCAATTACACCTTTAATAGTTGCAATACCTGATGCGCCAAGAACTGTACATATATCTCCGCCAGCTTTGTAAAAAGGTTCAGCTTCATATTCACCAGCATCCATAGTTTTTAAATCAACTAAGATTTGGTTATTAGGAAACTTCGCACGAAGTGCTTCAAGAAGAGGTATGCCGTTATGTTTAATACAAGGTGTACCAATTTCAAGAATATCTACGTGTGGTGCAACTGTTTCAGCTAATGCCATAGTTGCGTCAAAATCTAATGAATCTAAAGCCATTTGTGTGTGTGCCATGGTTTAATCTCCCATAAAATACATTTTAAAATAGTCTACGTTATTGTTAGTGAATCAAATATCACTTAGTGAATCAAATATCACGTTTTAAAACAGCAGACCAACGATAATATAGCCTCAACCACCCAATGTCAATGATTGAAATCTAATCTTAAACTAGAGTTTCTGACTTAATGCATCCTCTAATTTATTTTGATCAATAACAAAATTACGAATACCTTCAGCTAGCTTTTCAGTAGCCATTGCATCCCCATTGTGATCAAATCTAAACTGATCCTCCTGAAGCTTTTCTGGTTGCTCTTTTGTTGCTCCATTATCTTTTAATGCTTGCGGCAATCCACCTTCAGTTGAATCTAATTCTTCCAATAATGCTGGCGCAATTGTTAATCGATCACACCCAGCAAGTGCAGTAATTTCTCCAATATTTCTGAATGAAGCACCCATTACAACTGTTTTAAAGCCATGCTCCTTATACCAAGCATATATAGCCCTGACTGAAATAACACCTGGATCTGTTTCAGAAGTATACTCTTCTCCAGTTTTAGCTTTATACCAATCTAATATTCTCCCTACGAATGGTGAAATCAGAAATACGCCAGCCTCAGCGCATGCTCTTGCCTGGGCAAAACTAAATAATAAAGTTAAATTACAGTTAATTCCTTCTTTTTCTAAAATCTCACCAGCTTTAATGCCTTCCCATGTAGACGCTAATTTAATTAATACTCTGTCGTTTGTTACTCCCGCCTCATTATACAAAGAGATAATTTTTTTTCCTTTAGCGACCATTTTATCGATATTAAAAGATAAGCTGGCATCCACTTCAGTTGAAATTCTCCCAGGAATATGTTTTTGTATTTCTAATCCCACTAAAACCGCGAGCTTGTCTGCAGCATCTTCTATTTGTTGATTTTTATCTGAGCTTTTAGATTTAGCATAAGCAATTGCTTCAGCTATCATTGGCTCACATTGAGGAAGTGTACTCGCTTTTAAAAGCAATGATGGGTTTGTAGTCGCATCTACAGGTTTGAGAGTTTTAATTGCCTCAACTTCTCCTGTATCTGCAACAATAGTGGTCATAGATTTTAGTTGTTCTAATAATGATGCCATTTGCTTTCTCCGTAATTTAAAGTAATAGGTACTTTTTCAAAGTGAGTTGCCATTTTAACAATATTCAATGACACTCTGCAATTGTTTTAGCCTATTAAATTATTTTTGGCATAATACTTAATGACAAGAACAGTCATATTTGGCAGAATTACTCCTTTAAACAAAATCAATAACTTCTAGAGGCTATAAGGATTAAATATAATGTCTAATTATGTAATACCATTTGAAAAACTCAGAAATAAGGATGTTGCTGCAGTTGGTGGAAAAAATGCTTCACTAGGAGAAATGATTTCTCAACTCAATGCAAAAGGTGTAAGAGTTCCAGGTGGTTTTGCAACTACTGCTAATGCATTTAATGATTTTCTTAAAACTGATAAATTAGGGGATAAAATCATTTCTGAACTTAAAACTTTAGATATTAATGACGTCGTTGCTTTAGCTAAAAGTGGTAAAAAAATCCGTAAATGGATTATAAGCACACCTTTTTCCAAAAATTTTGATAATGCAATTAAAGAAAGTTATGAAAAATTAATTAAAACTTCGGCAAAAGGAACAACATTTGCCGTGAGATCATCTGCAACAGCTGAAGATCTACCTGATGCATCATTTGCAGGCCAACAAGAAAGCTTTCTGAATATTCATGGTATTGAAAATATAAAACACGCGATTAAAGAAGTTTTTGCATCACTATATAATGATCGCGCTATATCCTATAGAGTTCATAAAGGATTTGTTCATTCTGAAGTAGCAATTTCTGCAGGTGTTCAGCAAATGGTTCGAAGCGATATTGGTTGTTCTGGTGTTATGTTTACGATTGATACCGAATCTGGATTTAAGGATGTAGTTTTTATTACAGCTTCTTATGGACTAGGTGAAACTGTAGTTCAAGGAGCAGTTAATCCTGATGAATTTTATGTACATAAACCTTTATTAAAAAAAAATAAGGGGGCTATCGTAAAAAGATCAATCGGTTCAAAAAAGATAAAAATGGTTTTTAGTGACGATACAAAGGCTGGCTTTAGTACAGCAATAGAAGATGTTGAAGATGAAGAATCAAATAAATTCTGTATTTCAGATGAAGATATAGTTGAATTAGCCAAATATGCAGTCACAATTGAATCACATTACAAATGCCCAATGGATATTGAATGGGGTAAAAATGGTATAGATGGAAAAATATATATTCTTCAAGCTAGGCCAGAAACCGTTAAATCACAAACAAAAAATGTAGTTGAAATATTTAAACTTAAAGAAACTGGTAAGGCAATTGTTGCAGGTCGAGCAGTTACTCAAAAAATTGGGATTGGATCTGTAAAAGTAGTTAAAGACCCAGCAAATATGCATCTGGTTAATCCTGGGGATGTTTTGGTTGCAGATATGACTGATCCAAATTGGGAACCTGTGATGAAAAGAGCTTCTGCTTTAGTAACGAATAGAGGTGGAAGAACATGTCATGCAGCAATTATTGCTCGAGAACTTGGTATTCCAGCAATTGTAGGAAGTGTAAATGCAACAGAGCTTTTAAAAGATGATGATTTAGTTACTGTATCTTGCTCAGAAGGAGAAACTGGAATTGTATATCAAGGCGAACTTAAATATGAAGTAGAAACAAAAGATGATGGTAAATTATCAAAGCCACCCATAAAAATAATGATGAATATTGGAAATCCAGATATGGCGTTTACTTTTGCTCAGATTCCAAATCATGGAGTTGGGTTAGCTCGCTTAGAATTTGTAATCAATAATATGATAGGCATTCATCCAAAAGCAATTATTAATTACAAAGCAATGCCAGCTGAAGTCCAAAGGCTTATTGATCATCGATCAAAGGGATATATAAATCCTAAACAATTTTATATTGATAAAATATCAGAAGGTATAGCAACCATTGCATCTGCATTCTATCCCAACCCAGTCATTGTAAGAACTTCTGATTTTAAATCTAATGAATACAAAAAATTAGTTGCTGGGGACATTTATGAACCTGAAGAAGAAAATCCAATGATAGGATTTAGGGGGGCTGCTAGATATACATCAAAAGAATTTAAAGATTGTTTCGAACTAGAATGTATTGCGCTAAAAAAAGTAAGGGAAGAAATGGGTTTAAATAATGTTGAAATAATGATTCCTTTTGTTAGAACTTTAGATGAAGCAAAATCAGTAAGCCAAATTATGGAGGACTTCGGTCTTAAAAAAGGTGAAAATGATTTAAGAATTATAATGATGTGTGAAGTTCCATCAAACGCGATTCTTGCTAATGAATTTATGGAATATTTTGATGGATTTTCGATAGGATCAAATGACCTTACTCAATTAACTCTAGGTACTGATAGAGATTCAGGAATTTTAGCTGATGGCTTTGACGAAAGAAATTCTGCTGTCTTAAAATTAATTGAATTAGCCATTTCATCAGCAAAAAAAAATAAAAAATATATTGGCATATGTGGTCAAGGACCTTCTGATCATCCTGATTTTGCTGACTGGCTTGTTAAAAAAGGCATTAGTTCTTTATCACTAAATCCTGATACAGTTATAAGTACTTGGAAACAAATTAGTAAAAAATAAATGGCCAAAAACAAAAGAACTGCTTTTTTTATTTCAGATGGTACTGGCATAACAGCTGGTTCGCTTGGGGGTTTATTAGCACATTTTCCCGATACAGAATTCGAACAAATTAGATTGCCTTTTATAGATTCGGAATCCAAAATTGAAGATGCTCAAAAGAGAATTGCAAATGTAAAAATGCTAAGTGGTATCAGACCTATTGTAATTATGTCAATTGGAAACAAAAACTTAAGGGATGAATTAAAAGCAGTTGATGCATACTATGTTGATCTATTTGAATCATTTATTAATCCCCTAGGAGGAGAAATAAAAGAGGATCCACTGACGAGACCAGGTGTATCTCATAGTATGACAGGAATTAATTATGGACCTAGAATGGAAGCAATTAACTTTGCTCTTGGACATGATGACGGAATTACACATTCAGGATTACATCAAGCTCAAGTTATTCTTATTGGAGTATCTCGTTCAGGAAAAACTCCAACAAGTATCTATTTGGCCATGCAATTTGGAATTAAAGCTGCTAATTATCCTCTAATTCCAGAAGACTTCATTAGAGGAACTTTGCCTCCAATTTTAGAAGGATATATTGATAAAATTTTTGGGTTAACAATTAAACCTGAAAGACTTCACTCGCTAAGAAGTGAAAGAAGACCTGACAGTAAATATGCTTCATTGGCTAATTGCAGAGAAGAAGTAGGATTAGCAGAAGACCTGATGAAAAGACTTGGTATACCTATAGCTGAATCAACATCAAGATCTGTAGAAGAGCTATCTGCAATTATAATTCAAAATATTAATGAAATTTAATTATTAATATAAGGCTTCAATAAGTTTATTATTTTTTTTGAATCAGGACTAGTCATACTTCCAAAAACATGAACTGATTCTGCATTAGGCATAACTATAAACTTATAGAAATTCCATAATGGTGCTTCACCAGTTATAGAGGCAAGATTTTTATATACTGGATTAGCCTTAGGACCAATAACACTGGACTTACTCATCATTGGAAATTCTACAGCATAAGTTAATTTACAAAAATCTTGAATTTCTTTATCAGTAGTCAGTTCTTGATTGAAGTCATTAGAAGGAAAACCAACGACAAGAATATTTTTTTTATTATTATTATAAAGACTCTCAAGTGCTTCAAATTGTGGGGTAAAGCCACATTTACTTGCAGTATTAACAAAAAGGATTGGTTTATCTTGATGTTTACAAAGATCAAACTTTTCACCTTGAAGAGTTTTTAAGTCTTGGTTATAAAAATCCATACAAGCTCCTAAACAAAAAATTGGTGTGAATAATAAAGTTATAAATAATGTTTTCATAGTATTCAAGACATATAGTTAATAAAATTGTTCAAGTTATCTTTTCCGATTTATCTTTCTCCAACTCCATGGAGGTAGAGGATTTTTAGTTGACCATAAACCGACATTGTTTTTTCTTGCTAAAATTTCTGCATCATTATAGCGTTGCTGATCTTCTATAGGTTGATTATTTTTATATTTTTTATAATGCCATGCCATCCCCTTCTCTATCATTAAATAATTTATATCTTGATCTTCAAAAATAATTTTACCAATAACCCTGTTATATCTATCTAATGTATATGTGTTATTTTTTGTTGGAGTTGAAATTATTTTTATATATTTTTCTTGGATAATTTTTTTAAGGTAACTAGCAGATTGTTTTCCATAATTTTGATTTTTCTCTGGGGCATCTATACCTAATAATCTAACTTTATAAATTTTATTAGCCATATTATCTTTTACATGTACTGTGTCACCATCAATAATTCTAATCACTTTTGCATTAAAATCTGCAAAACTATATGTACTAAATAAAAAAAGAATTATAATTAAAAATCTAGCCACGATAATATAGAAAAATTTTCTAATGAAAAAATTGCATTATATCCCATGGGTACTTTTATTATTATCCTTAAATTTATTTGGGAAGGATTTTCAATACCACATATATGAGAGATATTATAATTATCATGAAAGTATGAGGCCTTCGCCTTATGGTGATTTGCATGTATTCCTTCAAGGCCCCATGATTGAAAAAGCTATTGAAAAAAATTTAAAATTAAATGCAATGAAATGTAAAGCAGGTATTAATTCTAAATACATATTCTCAATTGAGCCTCAAGTATTTTATAACCCATCAAGCACAACATTACATGGTAAATTTAAAATAAAAATATTTACTTCTGAAAATATTCTTCAAGATACCCACATAATAAAAGCCCAACGACAAGGACGAATTAATCAGAAAGCAAATTTTTATATAAACGAAATATACGATAAATTGATTACTAAACTTGCAAATGAAATAATAAATAAGCTTCCAAAAAATAATGCAAATATCAATGGGGATTTTTGCACTATTATTGAAATAAACCAACCAAATGATAATAATGAAAAAAAAGAATACAAAAGACCAATACAAGCATAAATTTTACAATAATCTTGCATTCAAAACCTTTTTTGGTAACATTGAACCGAAATAAATCTAAATGCATAAAATAACATTATGAAAATTAAAAAATTTTACTTCCCACTATTTTTAATAGCTACTCTTTTTATAAATCTGTCCTCAAATTTATATGCAGGAAACAACCGAGAAGAAATCAAAATTCTTTTAAAAAATGGAAAATATTCACGAGCTGAAAAACTTGTTAATGAATCAATTAAAGAGACTCCGAATAATCCAGAATTTTTATTTTATAGGGGGATTATTGAAACAAATATTGGAAAAAATAATGAAGCAATTGAAACATTTAGAAATCTAACTGAAAATTTTCCAGAACTCCCAGAGCCATTTAATAATTTAGCAGTTCTTTATGCAGAAAAAGGTCAATTCAAATTAGCAAAAGAAATTTTAGAAAGAGCTATTAAGACAAACCCAAGTTATCTAACTGCACATATAAATTTGGGTGATATTTATACAAAAATGGCAAGTGAAGCTTACAACAAAGCTTTGGAGATTGATAAAGCTAATAATATCGCAATAACTAAACTTTCTATGATTACCCAGTTATTTAACTATCAACCAAATACAAAAAATACAGAAATAAAGTCAGCTAAAATAAAAGAAGCAAAAGAAGCAAAAGAAGCAAAACAGACTAAAAAAGAATTAACAAATGATATTTCTAACGCAATTATAATTTGGAAAACAGCTTGGGA
Organism: Nitrosomonadales bacterium; assembly: GCA_028344855.1. Classification (GTDB taxonomy): domain Bacteria; phylum Pseudomonadota; class Gammaproteobacteria; order Burkholderiales; family Methylophilaceae; genus BACL14. Next base: position 13,238 of record JAOMCC010000014.1, read on the forward strand.
AAATAAGAATATGGAAGGATATTTAGATGCTTACGCTGCAAATTTTCAATACCCAAATAATATGTCAAGATCAGATTGGGAAGCATATAGAGAAGTTAGAATTACATCAAAAAAAACAATTAATATTTTAATTTCTAATATCGAATTAAAATTTGAGAAAGATAAAATCATAGCTACTTTTAATCAAGATTATAAATCTGGAAAATTAGAGCAAATTTCTAAAAAAACCCTAGTGTTTATAAACGAGGATAGTAAATGGGTTATTTTTGAAGAAACTTCTGGTTGATCAATTTGAGGAATTTATTTTTTATTTGCCCTTTTCTTGCAGCATTAATTTTGTTTTGCTCTTCAAGTTTAGGCTTTCAAGAAAATGATTCGAAAGAACCAGATAATTTTTATGATAAAAAACCATCTGTTCAAAGACAGATTCTAGTAGATGAGTATAAAAAAGTTTTTCTATATTTAGAAAAAAAATCTGAAAATTTTATTTTTGAATTTAAAGAATTATTATCTATTATAAAAAGTAATGCAAAAAAAACATCGGATTCAATCCCAGAGCAACTACCTATATTCCAAAAATTAACATCTAAAATAGAAAATATATTAAAAATAAAAGTAGAGCCGACCACCCTGAAGCCAGTTGAAATTGAAACAATTGATTTACTTCCAATACAATCACCGAAATTTCAAGAATTTTTAGAGAATATAATAGTTATATTAAAAATAAAAGTAGAGCCGACCCCCCTGAAGCTATTTGAAATAAAAACAGTTGAACCACTCTTATCTCAGCAAGTTGAAATAAAAACAGTTGAATCATTATTAATCAAATCTTTAGAATTTATATCGAATGGTCAACTCGATAAAGCAATTAATTCAATAGATGAATTGATTGAATTAGTTCCTAATTTTAAACTTGCCCATTTGATTCGTGGTGATATTTTGACAGCCTATTCAATGAGTATTAACAATTTTGGTGGCAACGCAATTGAAATAAATTCACAAAAAGTCACCCAACTTAAAAAAGAGGCAAAAAGAAGAATTAAAGGTTATTTATTAGCTCACAAAGATAATGGACTTCCTAAATTTAATATTATTCCAGATAAAAATGATAAATATTTGATATATGTAGATATGGATAGTTCTCGATTATTTGTTTTTGAAAAAAAAGAAAATAGATATTTATACCTTTCAGACTATTATGCATCAATTGGTAAAAATGGTTATGGAAAAAGGTATGAAGGCGACAAAAAAACTCCATTTGGAACCTATTTTCTTCAAAAAAAGATACAGCAAGAATTAACTGATTTTTATGGTGAAGGTGCGTATCCTCTAAACTATCCAAATGAATTTGATAAAGTTAAAAAATATACTGGTTATGGAATTTGGATACATGGAACACCGAAAACTACTTATAGTAGGCCTCCAGAAGCGAGTGATGGCTGTATTGTATTATCAAATAAGGATCTCAGTAGTATTGAAAAAATACTTAACACTCCAGGAACACCAGTAATTTTATCAAATTTAAGTATCAATGAACTTAGCTTGAGAAGCAGAGACAACATCAAAAAAGACCAAGATGAATTATTAAAGACTATTAAAAAATGGAAAACTAGCTGGGCAAAAAAAAACTATGATGAGTATATGAAGTTTTATTCTCCTAATGCAAAATATAATAAAAAAGAATATGAAACTTGGTCTGAAGATAAAAAAAGAATATTCAAAAATTCAAAAGATATACAAATTTCTTTAAATGATATTTCTCTTTATGAGTACCCATCAAAAACTAAACCATTAAGAATTGTTTTATTTAAACAAAATTACAGCAGTAACTTGTTTAGTAATGAATCAAAAAAAACACAAATGTGGGAAAAAAATAACGGGCAATGGAAAATTATATATGAAGGAACATATAAATATTAAATACAAATTTGTTTAATAAGTTTTGGAAATGCAATCTCAATATATTTTTTTAATTTACGAGAAGTATCCTTCAAAGATAATTCTTTACTTTTATTTTCTATACCTTGATAAAACTTCTCCTCAAGAATAACAGGCTTTACTTCACCGCAAATATGCTCTAAAAATAACACATACGACCCTACATTGTCTGAAAATGATTTGTTTTTGAAATTTAAGACTATTAAAGCTTTTGTTTTTTGTTTATCTTGATGTACTGATTTAAGGAGTAATTTAGCATCAAATTCTTCACTTTGATAAAAAGTCACCCAATTTGCACTTACATGATGGCTTAAAAAAAGGGTTAAAATTAAAATAAAATATTTGATTTTTTTCATATTAAATTCATTATAAGTTATTTATTGGCGGAAGGAGCGGGATTCGAACCCGCGTCAGGTATTAACCTGAACACGCTTTCCAAGCGTGCGATTTAAACCACTCATCCATCCTTCCAAAGCGGAGATTATATATTAATTTTATTTATTGATTTATCTATCTATAAGTATTAATGTAATACATTACTTAATACACAAATTATTTTAAAATTTTTGGAGGAAACATGGCTTTTACAACGCTTAAAGACCTTGGAATAAAACATCCATATAAAGAAAAATATGATAATTATATAGGTGGAAAATGGATAAAACCAATAGATGGAAAGTATTTTGAAAATATTACTCCTATTACAGGAAAACCATTTTGTGAAGTTGGCCGTTCTAATGAAAAAGATATTGAATTAGCTTTAGATGCAGCTCATTCTGCTGCAAATGATTGGGGCAAAACAAGTACTACAGATCGTGCAAATATCTTACTAAAAATAGCAGATGTTATAGAGCATAATCTTGAAACAATATCGCTTGCTGAAACAATTGATAATGGAAAATCAATCAGAGAATGTATTCACGCAGATATTCCTTTAGCTATTGACCATTTTAGATACTTTGCAGGAGCTATTCGGGCTCAAGAAGGAAGTATAGGAGAAATTCACGGTGAAGAAATGGCCTATCATTTTCACGAGCCTCTTGGTGTAGTAGGTCAAATTATTCCTTGGAACTTTCCTATTTTAATGGCTGTATGGAAACTTGCCCCTGCGCTTGCTGCAGGAAATTGTATTGTCTTAAAACCTGCAGAACAAACACCAGTCTCAATCTTAATTGTAATGGAATTAATTGCAGATTTACTTCCCCCAGGAGTTATCAATATAGTAAATGGATTTGGCCTTGAAGCTGGAAAGCCTTTAGCAAGTTCACCACGTATTGCAAAAATTGCTTTTACTGGTGAAACTACTACTGGGAGGCTAATTATGCAATATGCATCTCAAAATATAATACCTGTTACTCTTGAATTGGGTGGTAAATCTCCTAATATTTTCTTTGAAGATATTATGAATACAGATGATGGTCTCTTCGATAAGGCTTTAGAAGGTTTTACGATGTTTGCTTTAAATCAAGGTGAGGTTTGCACCTGCCCATCACGTGCACTAATTCAGGAATCTATATACGATAAATTTATGGAAAGAGCACTAGAGAGAGTAAAAGCAATAAAACAAGGAAGTCCTTTAGAAGCAGATACTATGATTGGTGCTCAAGCTTCAAGTGAGCAAATGGAAAAAATTCTTTCCTACTTAGAACTTGGAAAAGAAGAAGGAGCTGAATGTTTAATTGGTGGTAATCGAACTATTCATAAAGGAAATCTATCTGAAGGTTACTACATAGAACCAACCGTTTTCAAAGGTGATAACAAAATGAGAATTTTTCAAGAGGAAATATTTGGTCCTGTTGTTGGGGTAACAACATTTAAAGATGAGGCTGAGGCATTAGAAATAGCAAATGATACGCTTTACGGACTTGGTGCTGCAGTTTGGACCAGAAATATTAATGCTGCATTCAGAATGGGTAAAGGTATTGAGGCAGGTCGTGTGTGGACAAATTGTTATCATTCTTATCCGGCGCATGCTGCATTTGGAGGCTATAAACAATCTGGTATTGGAAGAGAGACTCACAAAATGATGCTTAATCATTACCAAAAGACTAAAAATTTACTAGTTAGCTACACAGAAGCTAAGCTTGGATTCTTTTAAAATAATCCTAAATAGGTTTAAAATAAAAGGCAGAAGAAATTCTGCCTTTTACAATTATGATTACACGAATTACAGCAACTGAAGCAGCAAATAAATTAATTGATGAGCTTAAGAAAACTCATGGTGAACTTATGTTTCATCAATCAGGCGGATGTTGTGACGGCAGTGCACCAATGTGTTTTCCCAAAGGTGAATTTTATCTTGGCAATTCAGATGTTGAAGTTGGAATCGTAAATGGCGTTCATTTCTATATGAGCGCAAGTCAATTTGAATATTGGGAACATACCCACCTCACTCTTGACGCAATTAAAGGAACAGGTGGTCAATTTTCTCTTGAAAGACCAACTGGGTTAAGATTTATAATTCGATCGAGACTTTACTCTGACAAAGAATTAAAATATCTTGAAAAATATCCTGTAAAAAGATGTGGTTAAATTTAATTAAACTAGCATAATAATAAGGTAAAATAAAGTTGGCGGGTCTCCTCGCATTGTTATTTAGCCAACCTGGTCAGATGCGGAAGCAAGCAGCCACAACTATTGATACAAGTGCCGAGGCTCAGGCTCGCCATTTATTAAATTAACAACTAAAGTTAATCTATGTCATATGAAGTATTAGCCAGAAAGTGGCGACCTAAATCATTTTCAGAATTAATTGGACAAGATGGTGCTGTTCAGGCATTAAGTAATGCCTTGGATAAAAATCGCCTTCATCATGCCTACCTTTTTAATGGAACAAGAGGTGTTGGAAAAACAACACTAGCTAGAATCCTAGCAAAATCTTTAAATTGTGAAGTAAGTATTTCTTCAAAACCATGCCAAAAATGTGCAACCTGTAAAGACATTAATAATGGTCGATTTATAGATCTTGTTGAAGTAGACGCTGCGTCTAATACTCAAGTAGATAATATGAGAGAATTACTAGAAAACGCTCAATATGCCCCAACATCAGGACGTTTTAAAGTTTATATTATTGATGAAGTTCATATGTTATCTAAAAGTGCATTTAATGCGATGCTAAAGACGTTAGAGGAACCACCAAGCCACGTAAAATTTATATTAGCAACAACTGATCCAAAAAAAGTACCTGTGACTGTAATTTCTCGTTGCTTACAATTTAACTTAAAACAAATGACTTCAGATAGTATTTCGAAACATCTTAAAAATATTCTTAAAGAAGAAAAAATAAATTACGATGATGAATCAATGAAAATCATAGCTAAGGCAGCACATGGAAGTATGAGAGATGCCCTTTCAATTCTTGATCAAGCAATTGCATATTCAGATGATAAAATTTCAACGAAAAAAATTGTATCGATGCTTGGAACAATTGATAATACTTTTATTTCATCAATACTAAATGCTTTATCAGAAAATAATGCAGATAAGGTAATGGAGCTTTCAAAAGAAATGAATGATAAAAATATTTCTTTTGAATTAGCCTTAGAGGAGTTTGCCAGATTAATACATAGAATTGCAACGTACCAAATTATTTCAAATAGTAGTGAACAACCAGAAGAAAATGAAGAAATAAAAAAACTTTCATCATTATTTAGTCCTGAAACTCTTCAACTAATTTATCAAATAGCTATTAATGGAAGAAAAGATTTACACCTAGCTCCTGATTCTATAACTGGTTTTAATATGACTCTTTTAAGAATGTTAGCCTTTTATCCATCGACACAAATTAATGAAGAAATAAAACCCAAAAAAAAAATTGATTCCCAAAAAAACAAATTAAATAATCAAAATGAAATTAAATCATTTATTAAAGATAATAAAAAACAATTTGATGGTGATTGGATTAAATTAGTTAGAGACCTAAAGATAGGACTTGCAAAATCACTTGCTCAAGAATGTTCTCTTAAAAGTTATGAAAATGATATTTTTAATTTAACTTTAAACGAAAATTTTCAACACCTTGCTGAAAATGGCTACATTAAAAAATTAGAAGAAGAACTTATTAATTATTTCAATAAGAAAATTAAAATCAACATAACAATAGGGAGTAACTTAAAAACTCCATCATCGCAAAAAAAATTAGAAAATACTAAATTAATGAAAAAAACTGAATCTGCTATTATGGAAGATAAATTTGTAAAAAAACTAATCGATGACTTTGGAGCTGAAGTTATAACTTCAAGTATCGAACCAACTAAAAAAGAGGATGATTAATATGGCTAAGGGTGGTATGGGTAATTTAATGAAACAAGCACAAATGATGCAGGCTAATTTAAAAAAGGCACAAGATGAATTGGCAACTATAGATGTAGAGGGTTCATCAGGTAATGGGCTTGTGAAAATCACAATGTCCTGTAAGAATGAAATAAAAAAAATTGATATTGATCCAAGCTTATTAAATGATAAAGAAATGTTAGAAGATCTTATTATAGTTGCTCTTAAAGATACATTTCAAAAAATTGAAAATACAAGTAGTGAAAAAATGAACGGACTTGTCCCTCCTGGTATGAACCTACCCTTTTAGTATGAAAAAAATTGAAGTACTTGAGCAACTTGTTGAAGCGCTTAAAATTTTACCGGGTGTAGGACCAAAATCAGCCTTAAGGCTCACCTACTTTCTTCTTCAACGAAACAGAAAGGGAGCAAAAATACTCTCCGAAAATATTTCAAATGCTTTAGAACAACTTATCCATTGCGAATTATGTAACAACTTTTCGGAGGAGCCTGAATGTTCTATATGTTCATCATCAAAAAGGGATAAAAACACTATTTGTGTCGTAGAGATGCCGACAGACTTTTTGATGCTTGAAGAAACTCATTCATACAATGGTCTTTATTTTATACTTATGGGTCGCTTATCCCCTCTTGACGGAATAGGTCCAAATGACATTCATCTAAGTAAGCTTGTTAAGAGAATAAAAGATTCAAATATCAATGAAATAATTCTTGCTACTAATTTCACTGTTGAAGGGAATGCTACAGCCCAATATATAAAAGAGTTATTTAAAGATATAGATATCGAAACTACAAGAATAGCCAGAGGCTTACCTATTGGGGGAGAAATAGAATATGTTGATAGTGGTACTTTAGCTCAAGCTATTGTCGAACGAAAAAAAATCTAATTCAAGAATTTCTATAGGATTATTTATTATATAATCAGGTTCCCAATCTTTAATTAAATCAGTTTTTTTTAAGTAACCATAACATGCTAATACAGATTTAATTTTTGATGATTTAGCCGCCAAAATATCCCTATGTCCATCCCCAACATAAATTACATCTTTAACATTTACGTCAAGAACCCTACAAGCTTCAATTAATAAATCAGGTGATGGTTTTGGTTTAAATCCAATATCATCTCCGCACATAAGAACAGAGCACTTGCCCATCAAATTATTATGGATTAAAATTTTTTCAGAAAAATACCTTGCTTTATTAGTAACAATTCCCCAGCTAATATCTTCTTTATCAAGACTTTGCAAAAGAGAAGAAATTCCATTAAATAAGGATGCGTTATTCAAGAATATATCATTATAAACATCTAAAAATTCTTTTGATAATGAAATAAAATCATCCTTATTATTATCAAACCTTAAATTAAGAAATGCATTAATACCATCAGAAGCTATTTCACGACCAACTTCATATGAAATAATAGATTTATTATTTTTTATATATATCTGATTGGCTGTTTCAATAAGATCGTTTGCAGTATCACAAAGAGTGCCATCTAGATCAAATAAGATTAATTTGGTCATTACAAAAACTTAGCTTCAACAATATAATTAACAGAAGTATCATCACCAAGTTTATAAGTTTCAAAAAAAGGGTTATATGTCATTCCCACAATACTTTTAAAATCTAACTTATATTTTAAACACCAATCTCTTAATTCAGATGGAGTTATGAATTTACTATATTCATGAGTGCCTTTTGGTAATAATTTTAAAATATATTCAGCTCCAACAATCGCAAACAAAAAAGATTTTGGATTTCTATTGATTGTTGAGAAGAAAATAGTCCCTTCAGGTTTTAAAAGGGCTGCACATTTATTAATAATTGATGATGGATCGGGAACATGCTCAAGCATTTCTAAACAAGTTATAACATCAAATTTTTCTTTATTTTTATTAAAATAATCTTCTATATTCAATTGTTTATATTTAATATCTAAATTAGATTCTATCATATGTAGTTTAGCTATTTTGATCACATTTTCACCTTGATCTATAGCTGTAACTTTAGCTCCTGCCTTGGCTAAAGACTCAGATAAAATTCCTCCTCCACATCCGATATCTAGCACTTTTTTACCAGATATATTAACTTTATTCACTATAAAATCTAACCTTAAAGGATTAATTTGATGCAAGGGCTTAAACTCACTAGTTTCATCCCACCACTTATGAGCTAATAAATTAAATTTCTCTACTTCTTTAGGATCTATATTTGCTTTATTTTTGTTTGCCATGATTTTGAAATCTGAGTAATTTTTTCTTCATCCAAATTAACTAATACTTTAGCCTTAAGTTTTATATCCCCATTAATCCAAACGTAATTTACATCACTTCTGCTAGAACTATATACTAATGTTGATAAAGGATTGTATGAAGGCTGCGAAAGAATTGAATTTAAATCAATCGCTATTAAATCTGCTTTCTTATTTTTTTCAATTGATCCTATCAATGAATCTAGCCCTAATGCTTTTGCTCCATTGATTGTCGCCATATTTATTGCCTGAAAAGCTGGTAATAGCTCAGGTGATTTTGTTGTGCCTTTAATTAATAGAGCTGCTAAACGCATCTCCTCCATTATATCCAAGCGATTATTGCTTGCTGAGCTGTCCGTACCTAAACTTATGTTCAAATTTTGCCCTATCATTCTAGCTACATCGGCAATACCACTGCCTAATTTCATATTTGATGATGGATTATGCACTATGTTAACTTTATTTGAGGCCAATATAGATAAATCTTGTTCATTTAAATGAACACAGTGAGCAGCAATTAATGAAGGGCCAATGATACCTAAATTATTAAGTCTTTGAATAGGTGTTATTCCATACTTTTCAATGCTATCTTCTATTTCCCATATGGTCTCGTGAAGATGTATATGAATATTTAAATCTAACTCCTCTGAATAGGTATTAATTAGATTAAAAGCTTTATCTGACACTGAATAAGGAGCGTGGGGAGCTATAGAAGTCGAAATTAAATCTTCATTCCTCCATTTATCTCTAAAATCAAACCCTTTTACTAAATAATCCTCAGGATCTGAAGCATAATTCGTTGGAAAATCTAAAACTACTAAACCAATATTACTTCTAACGCCAAGCTCTTTTGATGCCTCAGCCGTAGCGTTAGGGAAAAAATACATATCATTAAAGGTTGTAACTCCTGACTTTATCATTTCTGATAAAGCTAGAATTGAACCTTCTTTTACAAATTGTGAATTTACAAATTTTTTTTCAGCAGGCCATATATAGTTATTTAACCAATCTTGTAAAGGAAGGTCATCAGCAAACCCTTTAAATAAACTCATTGCAACATGAGAGTGCGCATTAATTAATCCAGGCGTGATAATGTGATCAGTTAATTGATATACTTCATTTGCTTCATATTTTTCAAACACTTCATCCTGTGAGATTAAATCAATAATTTTGTCATTCTTAATTACAATTGAATAATCAGATAGTAATTCATTTTTAGAATTCGATGTAAAAATCCAAGAAGCAGAAATAATAGTTGAAGCATTTTTTTTATTATTGACTGACAAACTTTAAATATCCTTTTTTCTTACGATACTTTATTTTAATCAAACGGGTGTTTAATTAATATTGTTTCATCACGCTCAGGTCCTGTTGACACAATATGTATTGGTACACCACATAATTCTTCAAGCTTTAATAAATAATTTTGCGCATTAGTTGGGAGCTTTTTCCAATCCTTTATTCCATAAGTGCTTTCTTTCCATCCTGGTATATCAATAAAGATTGGCTTACAAGAACTCACCTGGTCTGAACCCAATGGAAGAAGATTTTGTTCTATTCCCCCTGAATTGTAGCCAACACATATCTTTAAATTTTCAATCCCATCTAATACATCTAATTTAGTTATGCACAAACCACTTAACCCATTAATCATAGCTGATCTTTTGAGTGCGGCAGCATCAAACCAACCACATCTTCTTTTTCTTTGGGTAACAGTTCCAAACTCTTTTCCTTTCACAGACATATGATTACCTGGTGATTTAATGTCATCAATATCTAATTCGCTAGGAAATGGCCCTCCACCAACTCTCGTAGTATAAGCTTTGGTGATACCAAGAATATATTCAAGCATTTGCGGCCCTACCCCTGACCCAGCAGCAGCTTGGCCTGCTACGCAATTTGAAGAGGTTACAAAAGGATATGTTCCATGATCAACATCCAATAAAGCACCTTGAGCACCTTCAAATAGAATTTTTTTACCTGAAGAATTAATTTTATAAAGTTCATCAGATACATCACAAATTAAAGGCCTAATAAATTCTGCTTGAATATATATCTCATCTAATTGTTTCTTAAAATCTATTGGTGTTTTATTAAGATATTGTTTAAGAACAAAATTATGTAAATCTAAAATATCTTTTAATTTATCATTTATTTTATCCGGTTCAAGGAGATCATAAACCTTTAAAGATCTTCTTCCCACCTTGTCTTCATATGCTGGGCCAATACCCTTTCCAGTTGTTCCAATTTTTTTACTTTGATCCCTAATAGCTTCCCGAGCTTGATCTAGTAAAATATGATAATTTAATATTAGAAAGTGAAGTTTCTAAC
>JAOMCC010000015.1 GCA_028344855.1 Nitrosomonadales bacterium
AAACGTGAAGAAAAAAGAAGAAGTATTGTTGATAAATATAAAGCTAAGAGATTAGCTTTAAATGAAATAATTAATAATAATAATGCTTCAAGAGAAGAAAGAGCAGAAGCTAGAACAAAACTCCAGAATTTACCACGTAATTCAAGTCCAGTAAGATTAAGAAATAGATGTGCTTTAACGGGTCGCCCAAGAGGTGTTTATAGTAAATTTGGTATTGCAAGAGGAAAATTACGAGAGCTTATGTTAGCCGGTGAAATTCCTGGCATTACAAAAGCAAGCTGGTAAGGGGGAAAACTATGAGCATGCATGATCCAATCGCAGATATGTTAACCCGCATTAGAAATGGACAAATGAGAAATAAAATTACAGTTTCAATGCCAGCATCTAAAATTAAAAAATCTATTGCTTCCGTTCTAAAAGATGAAGGATATATAGAAGATTTTGGTATTACTGAGAATAATGGTAAGCCATTATTGAACATAGATTTGAAATATTATGCAGGACAACCTGTTATAGAAACAATTGAGAGAATTAGTAAGCCAAGTTTACGAATTTATAAATCAACTGATAATCTTCCTAAAGTAATGAATGGGCTTGGAGTTGCAATAATTACAACTTCCAAGGGAGTAATGACTGACATTAAAGCAAGAGCTGCTGGTATTGGTGGCGAAGTGCTTTGCTATGTGGCTTAGGAGAAAATTATGTCAAGAATTGCAAAAAATCCAGTAATTATTCCAGAAAAGGTCGAGGTAAATATTTCTAGCGATTCAATTTTAGTTAAAGGGCCATTAGGTGAATTAAACCAAACATTAACTGGCAATATTGAAATAAAAAAAGAAGATAGTATTTTAACTTTTAAAGCAAAAACAGCAACAAAATTTTCAAAAGCAATGTCAGGAACAATTAGATCTCTAGTTCAAAATATGGTTATTGGAGTATCCACAGGGTTCGAGAAAAAATTAACATTAATAGGTGTTGGTTATAAAGCAGCTGTTCAAGGCAACAAAATAAATTTAGAACTAGGCTTTTCTCACCCAGTCAATCATGAATTACCTGATGGCGTAACTGCCCAAACACCAAGCCCAACCGAAATTTTATTGAAGAGCTCCAATAAGCAAATGGTTGGTCAGGTTGCAGCTGAAATAAGAGCCTATCGCCCACCTGAACCATACAAAGGGAAAGGTGTTCGATATTCTGATGAGTATGTAGCAATTAAAGAAGCTAAGAAAGCTTAGGGGTCAAATTATGACTATTGAAAATATAAGATTAAAAAGAGCAAGAAAAACTAGAGTGAAAATTTCTGAGTTAGATATAAATCGTTTAACAGTTCATCGTTCTAATACAAATATATATGCACAAATTATTGATGGAAAAAATAATAAAGTACTTGCAGCAGCATCCACATTAGAGGCTGATATGAAAAAGAAATTAAAAAATACAAGTAACAAAGAAGCAGCCGAAGAAATCGGAAAGAGAATTGCTGAAAAAGCTATTAAAGCTGGTATTAAGGTTGTTGCTTTTGATCGCTCAGGGTTTAAATATCATGGTCGAATTAAAGCTTTAGCAGATGCTGCTAGAGATAATGGTTTAACTTTCTAACATATTTAGGAATCAAGATGGCACAAGATAATAAAAAAGAAGAATATCAAACCCAAACTGATGGCTTGAGAGAAAAAATGATTAATGTGAATAGGGTGACAAAGGTTGTCAAAGGTGGTCGTATTATGAGTTTTGCTGCTCTTGCAGTAGTTGGTGATGGTGATGGTGCTGTAGGGATGGGTAAAGGTAAAGCTAGAGAAGTTCCATTAGCAGTCCAAAAAGCAATGGAAGAGGCAAAAAGAGGAATGGTGAAAGTTGATCTTAATAATGGAACTCTTCATCATTCAGTTATTGGAAGACATGGTGCTGCAAAAGTATTAATACAGCCAGCTTCTGAAGGAACAGGGATTATTGCTGGTGGTGCAATGAGAGCAATATTTGAAGTAATGGGAGTAACTGATGTAACAGCTAAATGTATTGGTTCTGCAAATGCATACAATGTTGTGAGAGCAACTTTAAAAGGATTAGCTTCAACAAATAGCCCAGCATCAATAGCAGCTAAAAGAGGCAAGTCTGTTGAAGAAATAAGAGGTTAATTTTATGGTTAAAGAAAAAGATTTAATAAAAGTTACATTAATTAAGAGTCTGATTGGTAGAACGGCTTCCCAAAGAGGAACTGTCATTGGTTTAGGACTAAAAAAAATGCATCATACAGTTGAGCTTAAAAATACTCCAGAGGTAAGAGGTATGATTAATGCCGTGAATTTTCTTCTTAAAGTAGAGAGCTAAAATGAAATTAAATACAATTAAACCAGCAGATGGTTCAGTAAAAGTCGCTCGAAGAGTAGGGCGAGGTAATGGTTCTGGTTTTGGGAAAACTTCTGGAAGAGGAATCAAGGGACAAAAATCAAGGGCAGGTGGATTTCACAAGGTTGGATTTGAGGGCGGACAAATGCCTATTCAGAGAAGACTCCCAAAAAGAGGTTTTAGGTCCTTAAGTAAGAAGTTTAATGCAAAAATAAGAACAAGTGAACTGAACAAATTAGATTCAGACATTATCGATCTACTAAGCTTGAAAAAAGCAAATATAATTTCTGAAATAACTATAAATGCAAAAATTTATTTATCGGGTGAGATAACAAAAAAATTAACTATTCAAGGTTTATCTCTTTCAAAAGGAGCAAGGAAAGCTGTTGAAGATGCAGGTGGAAAAATAGTAGATTTAAAAATAGAAGCTAAACCTGCAGCTAAAAAAGAATCAGCTAAACCTGCAGCTAAAAAAGAATCAGCTAAACCTGCAGCTAAAAAGGAAAAATAATTGGCTCAGAATAATAATATTGGCGGATTGGGTCAAATGAGCGAATTAAAAAATCGCTTATTATTTCTTCTTGGGGCATTAATAATTTTTCGTTTAGGGGCTCATATTCCTGTACCTGGAATAGATCCGTTGGAATTAAAAAAGTTGTTTGACTCTCAGAGCGGAGGAATTCTAGGAATGTTTAACATGTTTTCTGGAGGTGCGCTAAGTCGCTTTACTGTATTTGCTCTTGGAATAATGCCTTATATTTCAGCCTCTATTATTATGACACTATTAACTTCAATGAATGCAAGGTTGAAAGATCTCAAAAAAGAAGGTCAAACAGGACAAAGAGTTATAACTCAATATACTAGACAAGCAACTGTTCTTTTAGCAACTTTTCAAGCTTTAGGAATAAGTGTTGCTCTAGAAGCGCAACCAGGACTTGTATTGGATCCAGGATTAATTTTTAGACTAACAGCTATCGTTACTTTGGTTAGTGGCACAATGTTTTTAGTTTGGTTAGGGGAACAAATTACTGAACGTGGCATTGGTAATGGTATTTCGTTAATTATTATGGCAGGTATAGTTGCAGGGTTACCCAGTGCTATTGGTAATACTCTTGAATTAACTAGGACAGGGGCCTTTTCTATACCTTTAGTTTTCTTCCTTATAACAGCAGTTGTCCTTGTTACTGCTTTAGTAGTTTTTGTAGAAAGAGGACAAAGAAGAATTACAATCAACTACGCTAAAAGACAAGTAGGAAATAAATTATATGGAGGACAATCTTCGCATTTACCACTTAAAATAAATCAAGCTGGTGTTATACCTGCTATTTTTGCTTCAAGTGTAATTCTTTTTCCAGCTACAATAGCAGGCTGGTTTGGTTCAAGTGAAAACATGTTTTGGCTGAAAGACTTAAGTGCTGCTATTTCACCAGGACAGCCAATTTATATTTTATTATTTGGATCAGCGATTGTATTTTTTGCATATTTTTACACTGCTATTACTTTTAATCCAGATGAAACTGCCGATAATCTCAAAAAAGGAGGAGCGTTTGTTCCTGGAATAAGACCTGGAGATCAAACTGCTCGCTATATAGATACAATCATGGGGAGGTTAACCTTGATAGGAGCAATCTATATAACTGCTGTATGTTTAGTTCCTGAGTTTCTTATATTAAAGTTTAATACACCTTTCTATTTTGGTGGTACTTCTTTACTTATTATTGTGGTTGTAACAATGGATTTATTAACACAAATTCAATCTAAAATGATGTCTTATCAATATGATGGCTTGTTAAAAAAAGCAAACTTTAAAGCAGGATCAGGAAGAGGAGGCTTTTAATCATGGGTAAAGAAGATGTTTTAGAAATGGAAGGCGAGGTATTAGAAAACTTACCAAACGCAACCTTCAAAGTTAAATTAGAAAATGGGCATGAAGTTTTGGGATATATCTCAGGCAAGATGAGAATGAATTATATTAGAATTTTACCTGGAGATAAGGTAACAGTTGAGATTTCGCCTTATGACCTTTCAAAAGGAAGAATAACATTTAGAGAAAAATAAATATTATTTGTTAGAAATTGAGGAAATATTATGAGAGTAAGAGCATCTGTAAAGGCAATATGTAGAAACTGTAAAGTAATTCGAAGAAAAGGAGTTGTCAGAGTTATTTGTAGTAAAGACCCTCGTCACAAACAAAGACAAGGCGCATGCCACTAAATTTTAGATTGTTAAGAGTGCAAAAAATAGTTATAATTTAAGGCTTTATTAAAATAATGCCACTTTTATTGGAGTATTGTGTATGGCCCGTATTGCAGGAGTAAATGTACCAGATAACAAACATACTGAAATAGCTTTAACAGCTATATATGGTATTGGTAGAAACACGGCTAAAAAAATATGTGCCGCTGCTGGAGTTGAATCAAAATTAAAACTTAAGGATTTGAATGAGTCGGATGTTGAGAAGCTAAGAGATCAATTAAATAACTTTATTGTTGAAGGTGATTTACGAAGAGAAGTACAAATGAATATTAAACGCCTAATGGATTTAGGATGTTATAGAGGTGTTAGGCATAGAAGAGGTTTACCTGTAAGAGGACAGAACACAAAAAATAACGCTAGAACACGAAAAGGCCCAATTAGAGCAATTAGAAATTAGATAAAGGTTAAACATAACAATGGCAAAAGATAATATAAGAGTTAAGAAAAAAATTAAAAAAAGTGTTGCGGAGGGAATTGCTCATGTTCACGCCTCTTTTAACAATACTATTATTACAATCACTGATCGTCAAGGTAATGCATTGTCATGGGCGACTTCTGGTGGAGCTGGATTCAAAGGATCAAGAAAAAGTACTCCTTTTGCAGCGCAAGTTGCAGCCGAAGCAGCTGGTAAAGCTGCCCAAGAATTTGGTGTAAAAAATGTTGAAGTTAGAATAAAGGGACCTGGACCTGGCAGAGAATCATCTGTTAGAGCATTAAATGCTGTTGGGTTAAAAATCACAAGTATTCAAGATGTAACACCGGTTCCTCATAATGGGTGCAGACCACCAAAGAAAAGAAGAATTTAATTTTGTTAGTCATCAAATATTAGGAGAATAGAATTGGCTAGAAATCTTGACCCAAAATGTCGACAATGTCGAAGAGAAGGCGAAAAACTTTTCCTTAAAGGTGAAAAGTGCTTCACCGACAAATGTGCGATAGAAAAAAGAAATTACCCACCCGGACAACATGGACAAAGAAGGTCATCACGACTGTCTGATTATGGTGTCCAATTAAGAGAAAAACAGAAACTAAGAAGAATATACGGTATCTTGGAAAAACAGTTTAGGGGTTATTACGCTGAAGCTGACAGAAGAAAAGGAATTACTGGTGAAAATCTTCTTCAATTATTAGAGTCTAGATTAGACAATATAACTTACAAAATGGGAATGGGAGCATCAAGAACAGAAGCACGTCAAATGGTTAAACATAATACTATTTTAGTCAATGGTAAGAGGGTTAATATACCTTCATATCAGGTTCAACCTGGAGACGAAGTATCAATTGATAGTAAGTCAAAAGAACAATTAAGAATTAAATCAGCTTTAGAAGCTGCAGAGGAAAGAGGATTTCCAGAATGGTTAGATGTAGATATAAAAGCTCTTAAAGGTATTTTAAAAAATAAACCAGAAAGAGATGATTTACCTTCAACCATTAATGAATCATTAGTTGTAGAGCTTTATTCTAAATAATTTAGTTAAGTAAAAATAAAAAGGATACCTATGGAAATTAATCCAACAGAATATTTAAAACCAAGAATTGTTGATGTAGATATTGTAAGCCCTCAAAGAGCAAAAGTAGTTCTTGAGCCGATGGAAAGAGGATTTGGATTTACCTTAGGAAATTCTATTAGAAGGGTTTTACTTTCATCAATTCCGGGATTTGCTATTACTCAAGTTAAAATTGATGGCGTTGTTCATGAATATTCAACGTTAGATGGCGTTCAAGAAGATGTGGTAGATGTGCTTTTAAATATTAAGAAAATAGCACTTAAAATGCATGATACTAGTGAGGCTACAATTACATTAAAAAAGAATGAAGAAGGACCTGTAATTGCGGGTGACTTCGAGGTTGGACATGATGTTGAAGTTATTAATCCTAGTCACGTTATAGCAAATTTAAATAAAGGTGGAAAATTAAATATCGAAGCTAAAGTAGAAATGGGTAGAGGTTATCAACCCGTTCCTGTAAGAACTAAAGGTGTGGAAAGTGATAATGTTCTAGGTTTTATCATGATTGATGCTTCCTTTAGCCCGATTACTAAAGTTAGTTATGTTGTTGAAAGTGCCCGTGTAGAACAAAGAACAGATTTAGATAAATTAATTATGGATGTTGAAACAAATGGAGTAGTTGACGCAGAACAAGCAATTAGGGATGCAGCAAGAATTCTTATGGGACAATTATCTGTATTTGCTAATTTAGAAAGTGAATTAACTGAAGTAGAAGTTCAACAAGCGCCTCAAATAGACCCACTTCTTCTAAGGCCAGTAGATGATCTTGAATTAACAGTAAGATCAGCTAATTGCTTAAAAGCAGAAAATATACATTATATAGGTGACTTGGTTCAAAGGAATGAAAGTGATTTACTAAAAGCACCAAATCTTGGAAGAAAATCTTTAAATGAGATAAAAGAAATTTTAAATGAAAAAGGACTTTCATTAGGTATGCCTGTTGAAAACTGGCCACCAACTGGTGCAGAAACTGCTTAATTTGAAAGAATATGGAGTAATAAGATGAGACATGGGAAAAATCACAGAAAGCTTAATAGGACAAGTGCTCACAGGAAAGCTATGTTTAAAAACATGGCAACTTCATTACTTAAGCATGAAATAATTCGAACCACTTTACCAAAAGCAAAAGAGTTAAGAAAGTACGCTGAGCCACTAATTACTCTTGCGAGAGAATCTAGTATTCATAATAAGCGTATTGCATTTAGTCGATTAAGAGACAGAGATATTATTACTAAATTATTTGGTGAAATTGGACCGAGGTATAGTCAAAGAAATGGCGGTTATACAAGAATTCTTAAATGTGGTTTTCGTAAAGGTGATAATGCTCCTATGGCATATATTGAACTTGTGGATCGCCCACAAGAAAATGAAAATGAGTCAAATGAGAATAAAAAATCTATAAAAGCTCAAGAAGAGCCTAAAGAAAAGATAGCAAAAGAAACTAAACAA
Organism: Nitrosomonadales bacterium; assembly: GCA_028344855.1. Taxonomy (GTDB): domain Bacteria; phylum Pseudomonadota; class Gammaproteobacteria; order Burkholderiales; family Methylophilaceae; genus BACL14. Next base: position 7,560 of record JAOMCC010000015.1, read on the forward strand.
AAAACTAAACCTAAACCGAAAAAAGTAACTGAGAGTAAAAAAGCTGAGAAAAAAGTTTAATTGATTTCGATTAAATAGTTTTAATAAAGCCAGCTTCGCTGGCTTTTTTATTATTTTCAATTAATTTTATAAAAAATCCATATAATAGATATCAAAACAAATGAAAAAAGTTTATTAAATAATGAAAAATAATACTGAAAAAAAAGAAAGTTTAATAGATATTTTAGAGCAAATTGATTTGCTACTTGGTAAGGAAAATTTAACAGATAATATTAGAGATACTGAAGATCTTAAAAAATATAATCTTATTAATAATTTAACTAATAAGGAAAATTTAAAATCCCTACATAATTTATTAAACCATCTTCATCCATCAGATGTAGCAGATATTCTTGAAGCTCTTCCATTAGAGAGAAGATTAGCAGTATGGGAGTTAGTTAAATCTGAAAATGATGGTGATATTTTAGTAGAAGTATCTGATGTTGTTAGACAAACATTAATTGCTGATATGGATAACACTGAATTATTAGCTGCCGCAGAGACATTAGATACAGATGAAATAGCTGATATAGCTGGTGATCTGCCTGGTGATGTTTTAAATGACTTATTAGAGAGTTTAGATGTTCAAAATAGAGAAAGATTAGAATCTGTACTATCTTACCCAGATGAATCGGTAGGAGCATTAATGGATTTTGATATTGCAACAATTCGTGATGATATTACGTTAGAAGTCGTTCTTGACTACTTAAGAAAAATAAAAAAATTACCTGACCACACTGATAAATTATTTGTTGTAGATCATTCTGGTTCAATCCTTGGTGTTCTTCCTTTAGAAAGAATTGTAGTAAGTCAGTCAGATATAAAAGTAAAAGATGTAATGTCAACTGATACAGTTTTGTTCAAACCAGAAGATACAGCTCACGAAGCATCAAATGCATTTGAAAGATATGATTTAGTTACAGCACCAGTTGTTGACCATTCAAAAAAGCTAATCGGTAGACTTACAGTTGATGCTGTTATGGATTATATTCGAGAAGAATCAGAAACAGAAAAACTGTCTTTGGTGGGATTAAGAGAAGAGGATATGTTTTCTACGATATGGAAATCAGTTCAAAATCGATGGGCTTGGTTGGCAATTAATTTAATTACAGCTCTTATTGCATCAAGGGTTATTGGTATTTTTGAGGGTTCAATTGAAAAAGTTGTAGCACTTGCTGCTTTAATGCCAATAGTAGCTGGTATAGGAGGGAATTCTGGAAATCAAACTACCACTATGATTGTAAGAGCTCTTGCCTTAAATCAAGTTACATTCAGTAATATACGATTACTTTTATTTAAAGAGATTGGAGTCGCATTATTAAATGGAATTATATGGGGAAGCGTTCTAGGCTTTTTTGCATACCTGCTTTATGGAAATACTCAATTAGGATATGTTATGACAGCAGCAATGATATTAAATTTAATTTTATCTGCGATCATGGGAGTTATGATACCCTTAATATTAAATCGTTTAGGTAAAGATCCCGCTGTAGGATCAAGCGTATTAATAACTGCAATGACTGATAGTGGAGGTTTCTTTATATTTCTAGGGTTAGCTACTTTAGTTTTATTATAAAAAATTATGAATAAGTTTGAATTTATTAAAAATAATTTTAGTTTAGATTTTATGTTATCGATGCCTACTCTATGGCAATTCTTAGCAATTTTTCTTGCATTGAGCTTATCTTTTTTTACTAATAAATTTATTAAAAATTATGTTGTTGGAACTACAAAAGATAATTGGAAAATAGCAACCGATGGGCTAATTAGAATAATTTCTCCTATAATCATCTTAGTTATTCTTTTCTTTTCAAAAATATATTTAGATACTTTTCAATCAACATTATTTCTACATATTGCAATTAGTCTTGTAAATGCGCTTATTGTAATTAGATTAGGTGTTTATTTTATTAGATACCTTACAAAACCAAGACCCTGGATTCGTGCATTAGAAAATACTATTGCTACATTAGTATGGTTTATAGTTGCTTTATATTTATTTGGACTTCTTTCGCCTATAAGAGATAGTTTGGCCCAAATACAATTTAGTTTTGGTGATAATACATTTTCATTATTATTAGCATTACAAGTAATTTTTGGATCCGCTCTAGCAGTTCTTTTTGCAGTAACAATTGGTCAATTTATTGAAAATAGATTAATGAAAGTAGATCAGTTAGACATGAATGCCAAGGTAATGTTAAATAAAATTTTAAAGATAACATTATATGTTGTTGCTGTAGTCATTGCTTTGTCATCCATTGGTCTAGACCTGACATTCTTATCAATTTTTGGTGGAGCTTTTGGGGTTGGTTTAGCATTTGGAATGCAAAAAATTGCTAGTAATTATGTTTGTGGTTTTATTATCTTATTAGATAAATCTATTCATATTGGTGATATTTTAATGGTGGGTGAGCATTATGGTGTAGTTACTTTAATAAGGTCAAGATATACTGTTTTACGAAAACTTGATGGTATTGAGGTAATTATTCCTAATGAGACTCTGATATCTGAAAATATTATCAATCACACATTAAGTGACAGAAAATCTAGAATATCCATCGATGTTCAGATAAGTTATAAGTCTTCTGTAGACAAGGCATTTGAAATTATGTTGAACGCTGCAAAGAATGAATCCAGAGTTTTAAATGACCCTGAACCAACTGTGTTTTTAATGAAGTTTGCAGATAGCGGAATAGATTTAATGCTATCTTTTTATATTCTAGATCCTGAAGAAGGATCTTGGGGATTGAAGTCAGATATTTATCGAGAAATTTGGGATGAATTTCAAAAAGGTGGTATTGAGATACCTTACCCCTATAGAACAGTTGAAATTATTAATTCAGAAAAAGATAAATAAATCTATTTAATTTTATTCTCTTTGTAGAGAACATGTTTTCTTATTGTAGGGTCGAACTTTTTAATCTCAATCTTATCAGGAGTTGTTCTTTTATTTTTAGTTGTTGTATAAAAATGCCCAGTTCCTGCTGATGAATCTAATCTAATTTTCTCTCTCATTTTTAAACCTTTTTCCCTTCTGCACGCATTTTTGCAATTACAGCGTCAATTCCTAACTTGTCTATTGTTCTTAGTGCTGCACCTGAAATACGCATTGATACCCATCGATTTTCACTTTCAACCCAAAATTTACGATTTTGTAAATTTGGAAGAAAACGTCGTTTTGTTCTGTTGTTTGCATGGGAAACATTGTTTCCTGTTACAGTTTTTTTCCCAGTTACTTCACATATACGAGACATGAGATATTCCCTAACTAAATTCTTAAAAAGATGACTATTAGACCATATAAACCTCTGTCTTTACAAGTCTTTTTTAGGTTTTACCAGTACTTCCAAAACCACCTTCACCCCTAACACTTTTAGTAAATTCATCTACCAGATTAAAATTTGCCTGTAATACTGGTAATACAACGAGTTGAGCTATTCTTTCTAAAGGATTTATTAAAAATGCATTTTTGCTTCTATTCCAACAAGAAACAAGGAGCTCTCCTTGGTAATCAGAGTCAATTAAGCCTACTAAATTACCTAGAACTATTCCATGTTTATGACCTAGGCCAGAGCGGGGAAGAATTACTGCAGCATAGTTAGGATCTTTGATGAAGATCGCTATTCCGGTAGGAATTAAAAATGTTTCACCTGGGTTAATTGTTTGTACATGTTCTATACAAGCTCTAAGGTCCAAGCCTGCTGAACCTTTGGATGCATAATGAGGTAAATGATCTTTAATTAGAGGATTAAGAACTTTGAAATCAATCGATATATTCATGGATATTATTCCTCTTAGCTTCCAATTTATGAATATTCATAAGAATATCAGAAGCCAATTTATTTTTATTTTTTTTAGGGATATGAACGACTTTGCCTTTGAAAATTATATGTACCTCAGCAGAATCTTTACCCATTGACTCATTAATTGAATTTGCAACAATCATATCTAATTTCTTTTTTTTAAGTTTTATTTTAGCGTTTTCGATAATTTTTTCACTTTCTGCTGAAAATCCAACACAAAAAAGATTCTTGAATTCAGAAGCTGTTTCTAAAATAATATCGCTACTTCTTTTTAATTCTAATATTAATTTATCTTTATGTTTTTTTAATTTTCCGGAAATAGTTTTTGGAATATAGTCGGAAATTGCAGCACTACTAATAAAGATGTTGTTATCTTTAGCATGCTGTTTAACTAATTTATTCATCATTTCATGATTGGGCGCATAAATACATTTTATGTTACCTGGAGGAAGTGTTTCAGTTCGGCCATAAATTAATGTCACATTAGCACCCATAGAATAAGCTTCATCTGCCAGACTGAATCCCATTTTTCCTGAGCTTAAATTTGTAATAGCACGAGCATCATCAATTTTTTCGAAAGTAGCTCCACATGTTATAAGAATATTTTTATTTTTAAAAAGAGGGGGACTTAAAGATTTTTTTATATCAAGTAATAATATTTTCTCATTAACTAGGCGACCCATTCCTTCATCTCCACAAGCTTGTTCTCCATTTTCTGGACCGGAGAATTTCCCTCCATCTTCAATGATTAGAGAAATATTTCTTTTTGTAGCAGGATTTTCCCACATATTTTTATTCATAGAAGGCGCTATCAGGATAGGACAATTTCGTGCTAAGCAGACATTAGATAACAAGTCATCTGCTAAGCCTTGAGCTAATTTTGCAATAAAGTTTGCAGAAGCTGGCGCTATTAAAATAAGATCAGATTTTTTTGATTGATTAATATGCTCCATACCATTTCCTTTGCTAGGTTCCCACATATCTTCTAAAACAGGCTTGCCTGATAAGCCTTGCAGTGTTAAAGGACTAATAAATTCTTTTGCTGACTTGGTCATGATAACTTGAACATCAGCACCATGCTTCTTTAAAAGACGAATTAATTCACAAGCTTTATAAGCGGCAATACTTCCTGTAACACCTAAAATAATTTTTTTATTTATCATTAATATTTAGTCTCCATATACTATAAAATCAATACATAATGATGTTTTATAATTAAGTGAAAGTATAGCAAAGAATGTCAGGTGTGATTGGTATTGATGGATGTAGGGCTGGATGGATTATTACCAAAATTTTAGATGATCAATCATTAAGTTTTCATATTATTGAAAATTTAGATGATAACTATTTAAAAAAAGGTAATATATCTCACATAGGTATAGATATACCATTAATATTATCTGAAACTGGAAAAAGGTTTGCAGAAACAGAAGCGAGAACTATATTAAAAAAAAGATCCTGTACTATTTTTTCCCCGCCAACTTTTAGTGCATTAAAAGCTAATAATTATATTGAGGCTTCTGAAATAAACTTTAGGCAATCTGGTAAACGTCTTTCAAAACAATCGTGGAATTTGTTTCCTAAAATAAAACAAGCTCAGAAATTTTTAAAATATAATAATAAAATTAATTTATTCGAGATTCATCCTGAATTAAGCTTTATGGCGATGAATGATATGAATTTAGTTTTAGAAAGTAAAAAAACTATAATAGGAAAAAAAATACGAATTAAGCTAATAAAAAGATTTTTTCCTAGTTTTTCTTTTGAATTAGTTAGAAAAAAATACAACAAAAACGAAGTTCTTGATGATGATATTTTAGACTCTATTTCTGTAGTATGGTCAACTCAAAGAATAGTTGATAATATTGCTCAGTTCGTTCCAAAAAAACCTGAGAAAAATAATATGAAAATATATTTTTAATTTATGACTAATTTTATTAAAACAAAATTAATTTGGATAATTTTGTCCACGTTAGGGGCTTTTGCCTTTTCTACAATAGCACTGAGTCGCGATGAGTCTATTAATGCAATGTGGTTTATTACAGCAGCAGTATGTATTTATCTTGTAGCTTATAGATTTTATGGAGCATGGATTGCTGCAAAAGTATTAGTTCTTGATGAGTTTAAAGAAACACCTGCTGTAACAAATAATAATAATCGTGATTTTGTCCCTACTAATAAGTGGGTTTTATTTGGAATTCATTTTGCTGCTATTGCCGGTCCAGGACCTTTAGTTGGACCTACCCTTGCTGCTCAATTTGGTTATTTACCCGGCACAATATGGATTTTAGTCGGAGCAGTATTAGGTGGTGCAGTTCAAGACATGACAATTTTATTTTTTTCTGTAAGAAGAAATGGTAAAACTCTGGGACAAATGGCGAAAGAAGAACTAGGTCAGCTCGCAGGTAAAGCATCTTTAATAGCAACTTTTGTAATCATGATTATTTTAATTTCTGTGTTAGGTCTCGTAGTTGTAAATGCAATGAAACATAGTCCTTGGGCAACATCAACAGTGGCAGCAACAATTCCAATCGCAATTTTTATTGGATTTTATATGCGTTTTTTAAGACCTGGTCGAGTTTTAGAAGCAACTGGAATTGGTGTAGTTCTTTTGTTATTTGCTGTTTATATTGGTGGTGAGATTGATAAATCTGAGTCATTAAGAGTTTATTTTGATCATGGGGGATTATTTTTAGCATGGTCAATTATTATATACGGGTTTGCAGCAGCAGTTTTACCAGTTTGGATGTTATTGGCTCCACGAGATTATTTATCTACTTTTGTTAAATTGGGAACTATTATTTTTCTAGCTATAGCTATTGCAATTTTGCAACCAGATATAAAAATGCCGGCTGTAACAAATTTTGTTGATGGTTCAGGCCCAATATTTGGTGGTAGTGTATTCCCATTTGTTTTTATTACTATAGCTTGTGGCGCTATTTCTGGCTTTCATGCCTTGATTTCATCTGGAACAACACCTAAGTTGATTGATAATGAAAAACATATTCCTATGATAGGTTATGGAGGAATGCTTCTTGAATCTTTTGTGGCAATTATGGCAATGGTTGCTGCTTGTGTTTTAGAACCGGGAGTTTTCTTTGCAATTAATAGTCCTGTTGGAATTGTTGGGTCTGATCCTTCAATAGTTATTCAAACTATTAATTCATGGGGATTTCCTGTGACGCAAGATCAAATGGAGCAGCTTGCTAAAGATGTTGGGGAGACCACTCTTTTTGCTAGAACAGGCGGAGCACCCTCATTAGCTGTTGGTATGGCAAGTATTTTTGCAGATGCTTTTGGAAAGAATCTCTTAGCGATGTGGTATCACTTTGCAATTATGTTTGAAGCTGTTTTTATTTTAACTACATTAGATGCAGGTACAAGGGTTGGAAGATTTATGTTGCAGGATATTTTAGGAAATTTTCATCCAAAATTAGGAAGGACTTCTTGGTTGCCTTCAACAATTTTAACAAGTGCAATTGTAGTTGCATGCTGGGGATATTTTTTATATATAGGTGTTATTGATCCAAATGGAGGGGTCAATATTTTATGGCCTTTATTTGGAATTGCAAATCAAATGCTTGCTGCAATTGCATTAAGTGTTGGGACTGCAATACTAATTAGAACTGGTAAAGTTAAATTTGCATGGATTACTGGATTACCTTTAACATGGCTAGCAATTATTACTTCAACAGCCGCTTTCCAGAAAGTATTTAGCGAAGATACACGTGTAGGATTTTTAGCGGCAGCTAAATTTATGACAGAAAAAGTTAATTCAGGCATGCTTACTGATGAAAAAATTAGTATTATGAATCAATTAATATTTAATTTAAGATTTGATGCAGTAATAACTGTTCTTTTAACAATAGTGTTATGGCTAGTTATTATTGATGTATTAAAAATCTTATTTAAGAATAAATATAAGTTTTTAGGGGTAAGAAATTAATGTGGATTAAAAATTTATGGAAGTTTTTAAGAGCTATAAGTGGCGATGACGCTTATGAAGTTTATCTTAATAATTTTTCGAAATGTACAAATCATTTAAACAGTAATCCTTTGAGTAGAAAAGACTTTTATTCACAAAAGCTTCAGCAAAAATGGAATAAAATAAATCGATGCTGTTAATCAAAGTTTTCTTGTAGTTAAAAAATACATACATAAACCAATTCCAATCATTGGAATAGTCAGCCATTGGCCCATAGATAGATTTAGATAAAGAAACCCAAGAAAGTTATCAGGTTCACGAGTAAATTCAATTAAGAATCTAAAGAACCCATAACCAATTAAAAATAACGCTGAAATGCTTCCAGTAGGTCTTTTTTGATTTGAAAAAAACCAGAGTATTAAAAATAAAAATAAACCTTCAAATAGAGCTTGATATATTTGAGAAGGATGCCTAGATAACTTATCAGTGACTGGAAAAATCATACCCCAAGGTAAATCTGTAGCTCTACCCCATAACTCTTGATTAATAAAATTTCCAACTCTCCCAAATCCTAAGCCTAAAGGAACTAATGGAGCTATAAAATCTGTAAGTTTTAACCAAGGAAAACTATATTTTTTTGAAATTAAAAAAAGACTTATTAAGACCCCTAGAAACCCTCCATGAAAGGACATGCCACCTTGCCAAAAAGCAAAAACTTCATCAAGATTAGAAAGGTAATATGTGGGCTGATAAAAAAATACATAACCAAGCCTACCACCTAAAACAACCCCTATAGCACCATAAAATAAAACATCATCAAGCATTTTTTCATTAATATCATTCCACCATCTTTTTTGTAATTGTTTTTTACCAAGATAAATAAATGATAAAAACCCAAAACAATACATTAAACCATACCAATAGACCTTAAAAGGACCAATTTGGAATGCAATAGGATCTATTTCTGGATGAATAAGCATATTTTCTAATTATAAGTTAAAATTCTAATAATAAATTAATCATTAGAGATTGAAATGCCAGAATATAGGTCAAGAACTACAACACACGGAAGAAACCAGGCTGGAGCCAGAGCTCTTTGGCGAGCAACTGGTATGAAGGAAGCGGATTTTAATAAGCCAATGATTGCAGTAGTTAATTCATTTACTCAATTTGTTCCTGGCCATGTACATTTAAAAGATATGGGCCAATTAGTTGCGAGAGAGATTGAAAAGAGTGGCGGTGTTGCAAAAGAATTTAATACTATTGCTGTTGATGATGGAATTGCTATGGGGCATGATGGAATGCTATATAGTCTTCCAAGTCGTGATTTAATTGCGGATAGTGTTGAATATATGGTAAATGCTCATTGGGCAGATGCCATGGTTTGTATATCTAATTGCGACAAAATAACACCAGGAATGTTGATGGCAGCTATGAGAATAAATATACCTGTAATTTTTGTTTCTGGCGGTCCTATGGAAGCTGGAAAAGTAGACTGGGAGGAAAATGGAGGAAAGATTGATTTAGTTTCTCCTATGATTGCAGCAGGTGACACAAACGTTTCTGAGAAAAATTTAAAGAATATGGAAAGATCAGCTTGCCCAACCTGTGGTTCTTGCTCTGGTATGTTTACTGCTAATTCAATGAATTGCTTAACTGAAGTACTTGGTCTAAGTCTTCCGGGAAATGGAAGTACTCTTGCAACTCATAGTGCAAGAAAGTCATTATTTGTTAATGCAGGTTCAAAAATCGTAGAGATAACTAAGCGGTATTACGAAAAAGATGATATTTCAGTATTACCTAGAAATATTGCTTCAAAAAAAGCTTTTAAAAATGCAATGGCTCTTGATGTATCTATGGGAGGATCAACTAATACTGTTTTACATTTATTGGCTGCTGCAAAAGAAGCCAAAGTTGATTTTACAATGAAAGATATAGATAAAATATCCAGAAAAGTACCTTGCCTATCAAAAATTGCGCCTGCTACTCAAAAATATCACATGGAAGATGTTCATAGGGCTGGAGGGGTATATGGAATTTTAGGTGAACTTAAAAGAGGAAAGTTATTGGATGAAAATGTATCTACAGTGCATTCAAAAACACTTGGAGAGGCAATAGATCATTGGGACATTATTTCAACTAAAGATAATACAGTAAAAGAATTTTATTTAGCTGCTCCTGGAGGGATACCAACAACTCAAGCATTTAGTCAGTCAAAATCATGGCCATCTTTAGATGATGACAGAAGCGAAGGGTGTATTAGAGACATAGCTCATGCATACAGTAAAGACGGAGGTTTAGCCGTACTTTATGGAAATATTGCTGAGGATGGATGTATAGTAAAAACAGCAGGTGTAGATGAAGAAATATTAAAATTTTCTGGAAAAATTAGATTATTTGAGTCACAAGATTCAGCATGTGAAGCTATTTTGGGCGATAAAATAAAACCAGGAGATATTGTGGTTATTATTTATGAGGGACCAAAAGGAGGCCCTGGGATGCAGGAAATGCTTTATCCAACTGCTTATCTAAAGTCAAAAGGTTTAGGAAAGGTATGTGCATTATTAACCGATGGACGATTTTCAGGAGGTACATCTGGGTTAAGTATCGGGCATGTTTCTCCTGAGGCTGCGGAGGGAGGTGCTATCGCTTTAGTTAGAGAAGGAGATGAAATTGACATTGATATCCCTAATAGAAATATTAATTTAAAAATTTCTAACGAAGAATTATTACAAAGAAGAAAAAAAATGGATAGCAGTAAAAAATCTTGGGAACCTAAACCAAGAAAAAGAAGAGTTACAGAAGCATTAAAAGCATATGCACTTATGACAACAAGTGCATCTGAAGGAGCTGTTAGAGATATTAATCAATTAAAGAAAAGTTAAATTGAATAAAGAAATTAAGGTTGTTGATGGAGAAAATGGACTTCAATTTATTGAAATTGATAATTCACTAGCAGTAGCAAGAATAGCATTGCAAGGTGCACATGTTGATTGGTGGCGCCCTAAATCATCAAAGCAAGACGTTTTATGGCTTTCTTCAAATGCTCGATATCAAAAAGGTAGATCAATTCGTGGGGGAGTGCCAATTTGTTGGCCTTGGTTTGGCAAGCATCCAACAGATGGAAGTTTTTGTGTGCATGGGTTTGCTCGCGTAATCCCCTGGAAATTATTAGAATCTGAACAATTAAAAAATGGAGCTACTAAGATAGTCCTAAAAATGCTTCCTACTGATGAAGTAATTAAACAACTAACTTATTCATTTGAATTAATTTTAACGGTTGTAGTCGGCGAAAGCCTTTACTTAAATTTAAAGACAACAAATTTATCTGATAGTCCTTTTGTAATAAGTGAGGGGTATCATACTTATTTTTATATTTCTGATATTGAAAAAATTAAAATTACTGGATTAGAGAATTCTAGTTACACTGATAAAATAGATAATTTTAATCGTGGAATAGAAGAAGAACCTATTATTTTTAAAAATGAATTTGATAGAGTTTATACTAACACCAGTAATGATTGTTATATTGAAGATGAAATATTTAATCGTGTCATAACGGTAAAAAAATCAAATAGTAATTCAACAGTTGTATGGACACCTTGGCAAAAAAAAGCTTTAGCAATGGGAGATATGGGTGGAAAAGATGAATGGCGAAGAATGGTTTGTTTAGAGACAGCAAATCTTTTGGAAAATAGTGTTGTTATCTATCCAAAATTATCCCATAGCATTGCCACAGAATATTCAGTTCAAGAGTATTAATGGCTAATCAACTTGCAAATGAATCTAGTCTTTATTTAAAACAACATAAAGATAATCCAGTTAACTGGCTTCCCTGGAGTCAGGATGCATTTGATTTAGCAAAAAAAGAGAATAAACCAATCTTTTTATCAATTGGCTATTCAGCTTGTCATTGGTGTCACGTAATGGCTCATGAATGTTTTGAAGATGAGGACGTAGCAAAATTAATGAATGAAAATTTTATTAATATTAAAGTAGATAAAGAGGAACGCCCTGATATAGATCAGATTTATCAAACAGCCCATTTTATTTTTTCTCGACGTCCTGGTGGTTGGCCCTTAAGTGTATTTCTTACTCCAGATCAGGAGCCATATTATATAGGTACTTATTTTCCTAAAATTTCAAAAAATAACTTACCTGGTTTACCTGAATTAATTGAAAGACTTTCGCAATTTTATAAAGACGAAAAAGATTTACTTGTAAATCAAACAAAAAAATTAAAAGAAATAATTAAATCGATGGAGCCATTAAAGATCGAATCAATAACATTTAATAAAAAAATAATTGACGATGCAATTTTAAGCATGTCTACAAATTTTGATGAAATAAATGGTGGATTTGGAAGCTCACCAAAGTTTCCAAATGAGCCAATGCTTAGATTTTTAGTGGAACAACAAACACCTATAACTAATAAGATTGTCAAATTAAGTTTAGAAAAAATTCTATACAAAGGTTTATTCGATCATATTGAAGGAGGTT
>JAOMCC010000016.1 GCA_028344855.1 Nitrosomonadales bacterium
CAGTTTCTGCTGCGTTAACTGGAGAAATTAATATACTTAACAAACTATTAACAATACTTTCTTGCCCAAATAATCTGACAGTATTTTTAGTACCTTCACTTTTCTTTGGTAATGGGAGTGCGCTTGATGGTGGTGGCGCTGCATAAAGAATTGATAAAGACATAATTAATACATTACTTTTTTTAGATTTTTTCACTGCTAAATTTTCTAATTTTGACGCTGCTAGTGACTTATTCATTTCACTACTAAATCTAATTAGATTTAAATACGAACCACTAACAACAAGTTTCACACCATTAGTTTCTTTGCCTTTACCTATTTTGGTATTAAGGTCAATTGAATTCAGTTGAAGGCTATATTGAGAAACTAATGCAGTAATATTTGCAGATAGTTCTGATTGCGTTTTAGGGCTATTTTTTAATTGATCAAAATAAACTTTATTACTATTTATTGTTTTTTTGAATTCTTTTTCAAGTTTGGTTAGCTCCCTTGAAGCTTTATCATTACTATTTTTGGCTTGGTCAAAAAGCGACTGATTATCCGTCATCCCCACTATTAAAAAAACTAGGAATATAGTAACCAAAATTGATATTACTGAAAATATTACCAACTTATTAGCAAAGAAATTAGAATCTTTACTAAATAAGGCCTTGATTTGTGGCCCAAGTTGTTTTAAATCTATCCCTTGTTTTAAATCTATCGCCATATTTTATTTAATCTCAAAAGAAATTTCTAAGGTACTCATATTAGTTTTTTCAGATCTTGGAGCCTTTATATTTAAAAGTTGAACATTTTTAAATTTTTTACTCATCCCACTCATTATATCTGCAGATAATCCAGGATCATTTACTTTGACCTCTATTATAGAATTTCCATTTCTTAAATGCACTACCTTGGTAATAAAACTCCCTCTTGGGAAACTTGCAGTATAACTTATATCCAAAATTTTATTATTTATTAAGCCTGAATCATATGTCCATTTTGATAGGTCTTTAAATTGTTTTTTCTTTTTATTAAGTGTTTTTTGAGTATCGCTCGCATTTTTTTGCATAGCGAGAATATCTCCATCAGATGGTAACGTGGTAATTAAGAATCCATATAATCCGACTGCAAAAATTAAAAAAGCTCCAGAAACCATACTTAATTTTTTCATCAAAGAAGTTGTTTTTGACTTTTTCTGTTCTTTTTTTACTCGATCTTCTCTATCAGGTAACAAATTAATATTTGAAACTGCAGTGACAAATTTATAATATCCAAATACATCTAATTGTCTTGTTGCTAAGCCTACTGCGACTGCAAGTGATGACAAATTCTTTTCTTGTTCAACTCGAGACTTAAATTGAGGTGGAATTTTAACGAAATTAAAAGGGCTCATCATCTCAATTTTATATTCAAGAATTTCATCTTTTAAACTCTTAAATATTTTATCTGCTATCGGAAGTGAGCTTGATAACTCAATTTTTTCAATTCCTGGAACACCACTTTGTTTAATAAATGAGGTAACTGACGTTCTTATTTGTGAAGCAAGTCTGGAAAATAATTCTTTATCTAACGCTGAGCCTCCTTTTAATAATGACTCAACATCAGTATCTGAAACATAAATATCATAGATAAATGGTAAATTATCGAACATACAAACTGCGTAATTTTCTTGTGCACTTATTTCAATAAATACTTGTGTTTTAGAGCTTTCGGATTCTTCATATGTTTTTAAAATATTACGCAATGCAAAACATCTCACATCAACAATTAAAGGGTCATATCCTGCAGACCTTACCAAATCACAATTTTTTTCTATTTCATCTACTCGAGATGCTACAAACAATAAAGAAAGTGTGTTCTTTTCTCTGTCTTTTTTTATAGTTTGCCAAAATATTGAATATTCAGAAAGCTCCCCTGGAACATTTATTGAAGTATCCCAAAGACTTCCATTGTCAGCTGCTTCTTTTAACTCTTCTTCTTCAAGATAGGGGATTTGAACCACTTGAACAATTGCTGAATTTACTGGTAAAGATATTGCAGCATTATCAGAATCAAATTTTTGTTCTAGCTTGATATTTTTTAAATTGGTAACAATTGCTTCTCTTCGTTTTTCTTCATTCTCATAACTATCATCTAGTGCTTTGGTACTGATCTTATTTAAAGACCATTGCTTGTTCTTTTTCTTTAAAGAAATAGTTCTGACATAAGAATGAGAAATATCAACACCTACAATATCTTGTTGAACTGGCTCAGTGCTTTTTGCTCCACTACCTTTTAATATCGATTTTAATTTATCTAACAAATCGTTCCCTTAACCTAATTTTTGCCTTACGTAATTTATTCAATTACGCATCACTTTTTTATGACGTGAAGCTTATACAAAAGACTTTATTTTAGACTATTAATATTACACAAAGGGCATTGAAAAGTATACAAAAAATAGCTTTATAACTGAAAAAATTTATACTCATTTTTTCATGTTGAAAAACCAAAATAAGGGGGTATTTACTAGTTATCTCTTCTTAATTCTCGCCATGATTTAATGTTTGTTCCAGCAGCTTCGCCACTAGATTCCATATCTGTTGAGCCAATTTTAAGAATATTATCTACCCCGCTTCTTTCTTCGTCTTCAGAGGCTTCAATATCTAGCTCTCCATCTGTTGCCAAATTACTTACGCCAACATAAATATTACCTTTGCTATCCATTACAGGTGCGGTAGATAATCCTTCGCCTGCTGCCACAACAGAATGTCCGCCCGTACAACCTCTAACCATTTTTAATACTTCACCTTTTCCATTTACTGGACAGGATAAATCCTCAGGTCGATAGAGTGTGAAATATGCATCACCTCCAGCTACTAATGCTCGCCCTACTACTTTAATAAAGTCACCAGCAGTTGTATCGAGAGTACTTAAATCCTTAACATCAGCGTACCATGCAGGCACATTTTCAGCAGAACACACTGTGTCAGTGTCTCCAGTAAGATGAAAAATACCGTCTGAGGAAATGGTCTTCGATGTTCCAGTAATAGCTAAATCTTTTGCTGGAAAATCACTATCTTTTACGCCAAATATACGGTTGGCAATTGAAGCGTCCCTTCTTTGAATATGAGCTTGATCGCCAGTACCAAAATATTGAAAAATATTAGTTGCATCGGGACTAGTTGATTTAACCAAAGTAGTCGCCATTTGATTATAGCCAAATCTATCGTTTCCTAATGTACCTTCTGCTCTGAATGCCTTTGAAAGTGTCCACATATCATCATTTGGTATAGTTGCTAAATCTGTTTTAGACATATCTAACTTCCAAACCTGCCCTGTCAAATCTGGGAAGTAAGCAATACCACCGAAATATTCTGCTGTTGAGGCTGCATCTGCTGTGACCACTGACATATTCGCTGTAACTCCATTAGGAATATCACTGACGCTATCCGCAGTAATTTCTATTTTTTTAATCACATTGCCACCACTCATTTCTGGCATAGCAGTCCCTGTCACTGGGTCAGCAAAAGTAGTTGTTGATGGTTCAAAATCAAGCACGTAAACAAAGTTTCCAAGTCCTGTTGCGGTTCCTCCTGCATAACCAGCACCAAATGCCATGACATATCTTTGGCTAGTAATACCTTCCACATAAGGTAGTAAAATGATACTTGGACGGGCCCATGTGTCACCTAAGGCTGAATAATCCATCTTATCAGGTGCAGCTGCATAATCATGAGTCGTTTTATAACCAGACTCACTCCAATAGCTTACCTGTTTATTTTTACTATCGTTATCGATAGTAAATAAATGTTTAGGATTCCAAGCATCTGTAATATCTAACACATAATAACCTTTTCCGCCCCAACCTAAGCCTCCCACTAACACTGTTTTCCACTTTGACTCAGCATTAATATAAACATCTTTGACAATAATAGGGCCGTCAACTAACCATTTAGTGTTAGTTTTACCTGATTCACCTATTAAACCTCGTAACTTAGGAAGTATTGAAGGCGGAATAAATGCCCACAATTCATTAAGGTCTTTATCATAGGCGTGTAACATTCCATCATTCGCACCTACATAAAGACGATCTGGTCTATCCTTGTGTGTTTCCTTAAAGTCTGCATAGCCATTAGCATTACGGAAATATGCTTCTGTTTTGTCGTTTGATGAACTTAGACTCCCAACAGGAGGGCCAACATAAACTAAATCGGAATGAAAAGAATCGGCTAAAAAACTCCTTCTTATTTTTGCCCCTGTATCTGAAGCATTTATTACAGGACTTTCCTCATCATACTGATCAAATCCTCGTACCCAATTAATTATAGTAAGTGCTCCAGCATCATCACTAAAACTAGGGCTACTGCAATTGTTTATAGCTTTTTTTAAAGCATCTAAAGAATTACGATCAAAATTATTTGTTTCAAGAACTAGGCCATGAGAAGTGGTGCTATAAGTCGATCGAGTAAGTTTCTCACTTATCTCTGTGCCAGTTCCACCCCAACAATCTGGATTGTGAGAAACAGTCCATATACCTCTTCCCCCATTCGCACCTCCGCCCGATGGTTCCGCCACACTAGAATCAGTACTTCTTGCATAGCCAAACCAATCAGCCTTAAGCTTTCTATCTGTATTTAATCTATCTTTTAATTTTGTTGCCGCAGATATCGGTGGAAACGCGGATGTATCTTTGAAGTTACCATCATCATCCAGCTCATACCTTAGAATATCTCCGTCCCATTGGTGATCTTTTCTAAACTTAAAGATGGCTTGATAAGCATAGCCATCAGCAATAACTGGACTAGCATATGTTTGCACCTTGGTTTCATCAGTATCAACACCACCTGGTAATATGGCAATTTTTTCTGGCAGTGTTGGGGCTAATGCAGTTCCACTCACCCCTTTAAAACCAAAAGCATAAGTCACTACAGATGATGTCCTGCTATTATTTGGTTCCCCAAGTGAATAAATAGATACTCCTTCTTCAGCTAAAGCTTCCAACATGAGGGCTCTAGTCTCAGCTGCCCCATAATAAATTTTAAAGGAATGGGCCTCACCACATAATAAATCATCAAATTCAAATGTAGCAGCAAAACCATGATCTCTTGGGCCGAAGCGTTCCTTATCTTGATTCTCGCTCATGCTTCTTGTGTAATTCCCAGCAAATACATTGGGGTTCCTAAAGCCATTATTACCTGATCTATGAACTCTTGGTTTAGTTGATTGTGATGCTGAATCTGCCGCACCTACAATAGTTACTATCTCGCTGAATTCGGTAGGTGGGATATCCCAATCCATGGTTCGATTATATCTAACATCTGTTAAGGTACTACTTGAAATATTAGTTATGGTAACCACTGCCTCAAATAATTCATCTGGTCGGAGCGCAGATGGGCCAAATACATGCTTTACCTCCATAGCTGGATTTCCTGATACATCATCTATCCAGACAATTGATTCCATACTGGTTGGATCAACCACAAAACTTTTAACCTCTAAATTATTAACTCCACCTGAAACTGCAGCCTCATCTGCTTCACCATGAAATTGTCGACCAAATTGATCTCTTGCTCCACCTCCCCAGCCCTCACATAAACAACCAGGCGTTGTGGCGTCCTTCCACGAACCGCTCATCTTATAAGCTATCCCTGTGTAATCAGCATTTGTTGCAATATTATTCACAGAACTCCCCATATGGCCTTCGGGAAGAATACCTAGTGAAATTTTTTGGTCGTCAGCGGTGGTTGAATTATAAATGACATGACCTGCAGGCCAAGTAGCTATCGCCAATTGGCTAGAAAGAAAAATTGCTATAAAAATTATATATTTCATTTCTTCTATATTATTATCGAATAAAAAAATTGTCTATAGTTGATAAGTTAATACTACCTCAATCCTGGCATTACTTGAATTTTGAGTCCATTGTGTTTGATCAATTGCAGTCCCATCAGCATTTGTAATGGTATCAAAAATTCCTTCAGAAACTATTTCAATGGTGTAAGTTGATGAGATTGAGGATGCCACTGAATCATAATCGGCATCAGTACCTGCTTCTGCTCCGACGCCCGTTTCCCCTGCTTCAGCGGATGTTTTTTTCACCACTGTAACTTGAACAGAAGTACAAGTAGCTTTAGTTGCTCGGTTTTTAAACTTATCGGATCTTGTATCACCAGTTGATTTTGCAGTATCAGCCACTAATGTTCTTTTGTTGAGTGGTTGACCCACTGCTGCAAGGTCTTGATTTGCACCGATG
The DNA here is from genome assembly GCA_028344855.1 of Nitrosomonadales bacterium. Classification (GTDB taxonomy): domain Bacteria; phylum Pseudomonadota; class Gammaproteobacteria; order Burkholderiales; family Methylophilaceae; genus BACL14. The sequence continues at coordinate 6,218 of JAOMCC010000016.1, forward strand.
CCATAATAATCATTATCTTCGGTAGCTCCAGCAACTTCAGTAGCTCCTAACCATGTTTTACCAGCTGGTGTTTGAATCCATTCCACAGCAAGATCAACACAAGTATCAGCAGCATCCATGGCAAGTGGTTTTTGTGTTACAGAACTCGTCAAGTCTGAATGACTATTCACAACTAATGTAATTGCAGAGGCCATTAATGTAAGTGCCAGCATTAATAACAAAGTAATTACCAATGTCATTCCAGACTGGCTTTGCAATTCTGTTTTTTTATCAAGGAAGCATCGAAACATTTTTTGCCCTCGAGATAAAATCATAAGTTTTAGTAATAAATTCTGACTCGTCTTGACCGCGTTTTGCAGCTGTAACATTAAGTATAAATTTTACTAATTGCGGTTCATTTATATAAGTACCTACTTGTTTATTACTTAAAGTAGAGATGGTTAATGTATTCACCTTATCTAAAATAATTTCTCCCTGTCCACCAGCAGTATATCTTGAAGCTGATGAAGCTAAATCACATCCAGTCTCTGGGGTATTGCATGTCCGCCAATCTCGATACAAACGAAATCTTGTTGCACCAGTAGAAGCTGATGTATATCCTGGGCCCAGAGAATATCTAATCAAAGAACGGTATAAAGTACCTGTTCTATCATAATCGTCAAACAATAGTAATAAATCTGAAGAACTTGTTAAGGTAATAGACTGGCTTGGGTTGAAAGTAATATCTGACCTATAGAATTTATAGCCTGCCATTGCTACATCAGATTGAATAAGATCAATAACTTTTAAAACATCTCGATCCATTTCAATTTTTTTATTTAACACATCATATTGCTTTGCAAAAACTGTGTAACCTGCTAATGTCCCTGAAACAACAATTGCTGAAACAGCAAGGGCTACCAATAACTCAACTAAAGTATATCCTCGATTATTTGTTTCTTGGTTATTTTTGAAATATGAGTTCATACTATTTTATTAGGGCCTAATTTTTCTTGTAAAAAAAGTACTGACTAATTTATTATCACCACTACCGCCATCAACAACGAAAATCACATTTACAATCAAATCTGCTCCATCCCTTTCAACTTCGATTGTTCTTTCTTCACCAGTTAGAGACTTAAAAGGACCAACTTGAGTGGTGAGCGTATTGCACCACGTTCTTCTAATGTCTGTAGCGTCAAAAGTACTACAATCTGCTAAATTTGCACTATATTGGGTTGGTGTTGTAAAAGGGTTTAAAATGTCCGCACTTGTTCTGGTGGATTCTGCTGCAATCGATTCGATAATATGATTAGATAAAAGATTTAAATACATTCTCTTTTCAGTATTATTATTTGCTACTGTTGCCATTCCAAAAAATAGATACAGGCCAGAAAAAGCTACAGCAAAAAGTGCAAGTGACACAATAGCCTCAATTAAGGTAAATCCTTGTATATTATTTTTATTTAATTTAATTAAGATCAACCCACACCTCGCTTATCATATTGTATTTAAACTTTTCTACAAATGCTGTGGCAGTATTAACTCTAATTTTGTAAGCATTATAATCTTGATAATCTACTACATCATCAACCATAAAATTTACCTCTATTTCAAGTGCCGCTCCATCACTTAAGTTTCCTGCGTTACCAGAAGCATTAAATATCGTTGTCTCGTTATTGCAAGTAACATTTACATTGCCTGTAAGAAAAGAAACTCCTTCTGACTCTTCAACAATATTCGTTGCAAAGTTTGGATGAATTGTCCACTCTGCCCCTGCACCAGGTCCATCATTTCTTTGTGATGAAATTTGATAAGTCTGAGTAGTTACTCCACCTCCACTATTGTTACAATATAAAATGCTTGTTCCATTTATTGATCTTGATCGAGTCTTTAAATAATCAATAGTTGATACTATTACTTGAAAATCTTTTTCGATATTTCGCTTGATTTTCCATTTGCCAATTTGTGGATAGATGAAACCGCTAGTGACAGCAAGAATACCAATCACTACGAGTAACTCTAAAAGACTAAATCCTTTTTGCCTGTTTAATAATTTATAAAAAAATGAATTATCTTTAATTCCTATCATTTTTTAGCACGCATAGACTGAACACATTTTCTTATATATTCATTTTTTTTGACATAAAAATTATTTGGCGTAAATGCTTTATCTTTTCTTATCTCAGGAAGCCATTCATTTTTTAAAAATCTTTTTAACTTTACGCCTTTATATTCTTTATTGATTTCTCTTTTTATTTTAAATATATTTTTGTTATTAGTATGCAGCATTGAAACATGTGCCATAGAAGTTTCACAGAGAGACTCAAGTTCTGTCTTTGCATAAGTCGCAGTTGAAACAAAAAATGAAAATAGTAAAAAAATATATCCAATAAATATTTTATTTTTCATAATGTAATCCCTAAAAAAATTTAAATATATACGAATTAACATATACAAACAATGACGATAAAATTAGAAATGGGCCGAAGGGAAGCATGGTATTTAGCTGAACTTTTTTTTCTTTAATTAAAGTCATTATCAAAACATATAATAATCCAAAAATTGATGACATGCCTATAATAATCGGTAAACTTAACCAACCAAACCATGCACCTAGACCAGCTAATAATTTAAAATCGCCCCCACCAAACCCATCAACCTTTCTCCATGCCTTATAAAATAAATTAACAAGAAATAAAACTAGAAATCCTAAAATAGCTCCAATCACAGAATCAATTAAAATTAAATTAGTAAAACCCAAATAACTTCCTATAAAACATAATAAAATTAAAGGGAGTGTAAAAAAATCAGGTAAAAAGAACGTTTCAGCATCGATAAAAAATAAAATAATCAAAATAGAAAACAATCCTATCCAAAAAAATGCCTCGAAACTAAAACCAAATTTTAAATAGCTATAGCTAAATATTATTGCTGATAATAATTCCACAACTAAATAACGAGTTTTTATTGGATTTTTGCAGTTACGACATTTACCATTTAGTAATATCCAAGAAAAAATTGGAATATTATCTAACCAAGCAATTTTATTTTTACAATTAGGGCAGAAAGAAGCTGGCCATGATAAATATTTAACTAGCGAATAATCTTTGTTACCTTTTAGTTTCTCATCTAAAACAATAGGAATTCTATAAATAACAACATTAAAAAAACTTCCGAAAATTAATCCTAATATTAGAGTGGGGATAATATAAATACTCATGATGAGATAATTTATGAAAAATAAACTTACCAGCCCTCAGCTGCTACTCCGTCAGATCCAACTTTAGTTTTTACCATGTCTTGATTTATAGTAAAGGTCTTTTCAGGATCAGCTTTCACCTGTGCAACTGCATCAAATGAATTTGCTTGAGCTGCTTCTTTACCACTGGTATTAGCAATCCAGTAATTATAGAAACTTCCAGTTGTTGGTAATGGTCCTGAAGTTGATTCAAATAATCCTGAATTAATAGCAGCAGATTGGTCGTCCCCTTCTGTGGCATTAGTAAAGTAGCGAAAATTTTCTGCATAAAAACTTTTTTGTTGCATGGCTATTGATTGTAAATTATTTTGAGCTTGTTTGTCTCTACCGTCCTCTACGTAGCCTTGATAAGAAGGTATTCCAACGGCTGCCAATATCCCAATGATTGCAATAACTACTAATAACTCAATTAAAGTAAAACCTTTGTATGCTGCAACAGAAAATTGAAACATAATTGATTTATTCTGCATCCGCTGGATTTATCCTTTTTTGTGAAATAAGATCCTTTAGTGAATTTTCCATCAACATTTGTCCCTCAGCTTTACCCATTTGCATCGTGTTAGTAATTTGGAAAATTTTATTTTCTCTGATTAAACTTTGAATAGCTGTATTACATATCATCAATTCAAATGCTGCAACTCGACCAGGTTTATCTATTGTCTTAAGGAGTCTTTGAGTAAGAACGCAACGTAACGATGAAGCTAGCTGAGATTGGACTTGGCCTTGTTGTTCTGGTGGAAACACATCTATAATTCGATTAATTGTTGAAGGCGCACTATTAGAGTGAAGTGTTCCAAAAACTAAATGGCCTGTTTCTGCAGCAGTTAATGCTAAACTAATCGTTTCTACATCTCTTAATTCACCCACTAAAATTACATCTGGGTCTTCTCGAAGTGCAGCTCTTAGTGCATTGGAAAAACTTTTCGTGTCACGACCTACTTCACGTTGGGTCATTACACTTTCTTTAGAATTATGTTGAAATTCTATTGGATCCTCAATAGTGATTATGTGCCCTTTTTTTGTAGCATTAATTACGTCAATTAAAGCAGCTAATGTAGTACTTTTCCCTGATCCCGTTTCTCCAGTAACTAAAACAAGCCCAGTATCTAAAGTAGGAATTGTTCTAATATAAGCAGGGAGGCCTAAATCATCAAATTTTGGAAGATCAGATTCAATTCTCCTGAGAATTAAAGCAAACTTAATAGTTTCTTGGAATGCGTTAACTCTGAATCTTTTACCATCTTTTTCAATGGCAAAATCGTGATCCTTATGCTCAATAAAATGAGCAAATTCATCATCATCTAAAACCTCTTGGAGGAATTCCCTGATATGCGATTCCTCAACAACATGATCATCTAATTGCACCATATCACCAAACTCTCTATAAGCGATAGGTGCATCAGAATGAATATGAATATCAGATAATTTGGTCTTCTCAGCTAACTGAAGAATTAATGGCCACAACATTTTCGTACCTCACATGAAAGTATTAAGTTAAAAAATATAAATAACTGAAACTACTCGTTAATACCAATTTCCTGTGAAAGTAATTCATTTGTTCCTGTCCCAGCTTGAGTTCCAATATTAATAGTTAGCCTCATAGTTATAGCTGATTTTCCTTCTGTAAGCGCCATAAATCCCAGATGCTCTGGAGATACAGTTGCAATGGTTGTTGCTGTTTTTGCGGAACCAATATCTAATGCATCAATAATCACGCCTTTTTTCGGATTGTAAGGATTTTTAAACTTATCCCACAAAATTTGTCTGAAATAACCAAGCGCAGCATCTCGCCCACCTGTTGCACTTCCAACAGGACAAGCCACATCCATTGAATAGTCTGCATTTAGTGCATCCACAAAAGAAAGAGTATTGTCATTACCATTACATTTTGAAATTTCAGCCATGATAAATGCTTTTGCATTTGTGAAATTCGCCTTAGCTGAGTTATATTTAGCTTTTTGTTGGAAACCTTGATAAGCAGGAATACCAACTGCTGATAAAATACCAATGATTGCAATAACCACAAGCAGCTCGATCAAAGTAAAACCTATTTGATTTCTAAAGTTCTTCATCTATAAAATCTCCTCAAATTAAATAAAAATTTTAGTACTTAGTAAACAGTTCTATTCAAAGAATATATTTGATTTTTTATCACTGTAATTCTATTAAAATACCATAATAAACCAATAATTTCACAACAAAATAGATTTTTTTAATATTAAATAAAATTATATCAAAATTTATTTTAATAAAATATTTTACTCAAAACAATCAATTAATACTTTATTATTTGAAACTTTAAATCTGCCTATACTTTTCGTATTATCATTCAGAAAATGAAAATAGATATTAAATTGTCCTGAACTTAAAATAGCCTTCGACAAATCTTTAGGTATCACTTCATTTCTTCTTAAAGTGTTCTGATCGGTGGTGGTTATAAAATTATATTTACCACTTTCAATCGCAATCGTCTGAAACCAGTTTCTCACTGTAAAAGAAAAAACTGGTGGTTTAAGTTTTTTTCGTCCTTGTAGGTATGTTTTATAATGCTTATTCATATCAAAAACATTTTTTCCTTGATTAAAGAAAAGTATTTCAAAGTACTTTTTTCTATCTTTTTCATCATAAATTTTTCTACACTCAGCATTCAATTGTAAATATTTTTCATCAATTGGCGCAAAATAATTACCTGTAGTAAATTCTTTAAACGTTTGCCCTACTGCAGAAGAAAAGATTGTTGTTAAAGACAAAACCAAAATAATTTTTTTTAGCATAATAAATATTTTATCAAGTTTATTTCTACTTTAGTTAAAATGATTCTCTATCTGACAAAAAACGCCATTTACCTTCTGGTAAATCATTTAACATAATATTACCGATTCGTACTCTTTTCAAACCTATAACTTTTAATCCAACTAGCTCACACATTTTTCTTATTTGCCTATTCCTACCTTCTATTAATACAAAATTAAGCTGATCTTTATTTTGCCATTTTACTTTAGCGGGTTTAAGTTGATAGCCATCTAATGTTAATCCATGATTTAATAATTTTAGACCCTTATCTGTTAAATTACCTTCAACCCTAACTAAATATTCTTTTTCAATATAAAGACTTTTCTCTCCGATAATTTTTTTTGCTATGCGACCGTCTTTCGTCAGTATAAGTATCCCAGACGAATCAATATCTAATCTTCCAGCGGGAGCTAAACCATCTTTATTAAAGGATGAATTTTTTTTAGAAGAACTATTATGATAATTTTCATTATTAATTAAACTTGATGCTGGTTTAAATTCTTTTCTATCATCCAAATGAGAAATATATCCTACAGGTTTATTTATAATTATTGTTTCTTTAAGTGATTGTTTTTTAACAGCCTTTTTTAAAAGTTCTACCTTTTGACCCCGAAATGCTTTGGTACCTAATTGATCAACAACTTTACCATCAAGTAAAACTAATCCTTGCTCAATATACTGATCAGCCTCACGTCTTGAGCATAGTCCTAATTCAGAGAGTATCTTCGATACACGAACTTGTTCCATAAATAATCTTTCTATTTAACTAAAACTTAGGATTTTACTTTGATTTGCTAGATTGATGTTGATGAAGAAATAATGCTACTCTTGAGACTCCTGTCATAGCCCAGTAAGATAAGGTTGCGCCAGAGACTCCATCAATACTTTTATTTAGTTTATTAGCTTCTAATCCTACACCATTAAATTGTCTCGTGAAGGCCGGGTATTTGACCTCCCACCCTCTACTTTCTCTGAATTCTAATACTTTTATTTTTTCAATCTTATTTTCTTTTATAACGATACCAAAAGTAATAGGCTCTGTTTTTCCAATTTCTTTGAGTATCCATGCTGTTCTACCTTCTTTTTCCCAGTATTTTACTATCAAACCTCCATAAGGATGGCCTAATAAAGAAGAGACTCTCTTTCTAACATCGCCACTCAACATAATGCTACTTTTTTCTGGGGGTTTCTTTGAAAAAACTTCAGATATGAAATCTTCATTTGTTTGATATACGCCACGTGCAAATAAAGACGACACTGTTAAAAGTAACAGTGTCGTAGTTATTAATAGTGAATATTTCTTAATATTTAACAAAATTCTTGACTGACCCGAATGAACTCTAATGATTCAATCATGACCAATGCTCTAGAATGAGTAGCCTAAGCCAATATTAATTCCATCTTGATCGCCTTGATTTGCTTTACTTTGATCAACGTAATCAAATTTAGCTACCACAGTTGGATCTATCCAGTAATTAAATCCGATACTTCTTGCTTCAACTTCAGTATCTGTCGAATTACCGTCCTTGTTGTCATATGTTTCATAGCGAGCAAATGCACCCCACTTATCATTAAACCTCCATGAAGGCTCTAAATACCAACCATTTTGTTTATCAGCGCCATCTGTTTCAACATCCGATCCGTCTATATCCCAACGTGCATATAATGCTCTTAAGTTGAACTTATCTTTCTGGTAGACAGCATGGGTTTCAACTAAATTTGCTGAACCACAACCAACCTGTGCACCCTGACAGTAATCAGTTTGCATAAATAGTGATGCAGCTAATTCAAGTCCTGGTATTGCTGTATATTTAATTCTACCTGTTCCTGCAAGACTTCTTGCTACTGCACTTGCAACTTTTTGACGGCCATCTCTAGGCTTATATGACTTGGCATCTGTTGCTTCAAGTCCACTGTGTAATGCTACATCAAATGTAAGTCCTGGTCTCATTTCTTTTGTTACCATCACACCAGCTTCCCACCATGTTGATGGAATAATATTTTTCTCTACAGTGTTACGCTCCACGCCATAGAAAGTATCTGGTTCATGAGTTTCATTCAAAATACCAACAGGTACTAAGAATAAACCACCTGTAATCATTGTTGTGTCATTATAGTCGTATTGGATATAAGCTTGTTCAAGCTCAACTTCACCAGGACCATTATCAGTAGTAGTAGAGTCACCAATATCTTTAACTAATGCGTGCTCCAATTCAAATTCTGAGAAGAATCTTAGATCATCACGGAATTCATAACCAAAGAATAATACGAAACGGTGAAAATCAATTTTCTTAGAATCGGCTACACCAGGTCCTTGACCTTCCAAATTATTGTAATGAAGTTCGCCGTACCCACCCCAATGCTTTCTGTTAGCTAATTTAATTTGCGCCTTGATTGCTTCATCAGTTGATACAGCAACATCTTCAACTGTGCCCTTAAGCGCATCGTTTTCGGCTTTAAGTGCTTTTAATTCCTGCTTCATTTCCTGCATCATATCGAATATTTCTGCATTTGTTGGAGCAGCAAAAGTAGTAGCTGAAAATGATCCAGCTAAAGCTAAAGCAATTAAACCTTTTATAGATTTTTTAATATTCACTTTTAAATGTTTCCTTAAAATTTATAAAATGCACGATTATCGTGCTGTGTGATTAAATTCTAAAGAATTAAAGATTAAATGTAAATGAGAATTATTCTTATTTAGATTAAGATTTGCATTAACTAAAAGAAAATTTTTTTAAGTTATTGATTATATTGATATTTTCATATTGTTGTTTTTATACAACAATATGAAAAAAATATGACATTTTAGGTATAAATTACTAATTTATAATGAAATTTACTCTTCTATGATCTCAAAATCATTAGATATAACAACTGATTGTTCAAGCATAATTGATGCTGAGCAATATTTAGTAGCAGAAAGATTTATTGCTCTTTCAACTGCTACTGCATCTAAATTACTCCCCTCAATAATAAAATGAATATGTATTTTAGTGAAAACTTTTGGGATGTTGTCTGCACGTTGAGCAGTAATCTCAGCTTTACAATTTTTAACATCTTGGCGTGATTTTTTTAAAATAGTAACGACATCGTAAGAGGTGCAACCACCCAGTCCTAGCAGTAATGTTTCCATTGGTCTCATACCAAGATTTTTACCACCAGATTCAGAAGGGCCATCCATAACAACAGAATGTCCTGATTCAGAAGTGCCCTCAAAACTCACTCCATCTAACCACTTGACAGTTGCTTTCAACTTACAAAATCTCGAGTAGTTCGACTTCAAATATTAAGTCAGCATTGGGTGGAATTACATTTCCAGCCCCCCTACTTCCATAACCCATTTCGGATGGAATTGAAATAATTCTTTGTCCGCCAATTTTCATTCCATCAAAGCCTTCATCCCAACCCTTGATTACCTGACCAACGCCAAGGACAAATGTAAATGGCTCTCTTCGATCAAGGGAGCTATCAAACTTATTACCTTTTTTATCACCCTTTGAAGCATCATAAATCCAACCTGTGTAATGAACTGAAATAGTCAGTCCTTTTTCTGCCGATCTACCTTGACCGACTTTAATATCATCTATAATAAGTTCTTGAATTTTTTCGCCCATTTTATCTTTATCTCCTGTTGAAATTTCAATCGCAAAAATATTTGTAAAATACATCATTAAAAATATTATTAAACTAATTTTTTTATACATAATTAAATACCTTAATTTATTTAAAAGCTTCTGAAATTAGGGCTTCTTGGAAATTGTGTGATTCCTTAGCCTTTATATCATTAATTATAAAAATAAATATTTTCATATCTTTATTTTTATCTAGTAAAAATCCTGCAATAGAATTTACTTCTCTCATTGAACCAGTTTTAAAATGACCAGACTTTTTAAAAGATGAATAATTCATTCTTCTTTTTAAAGTTCCATCAATTCCTGAAATTGGAAAGGAAGCTAAAATCTCTGGCATCAAGGGGTCATAGTATATCTTTTCCATTAGTAACAAAAGCTGTTCAGAAGTTAAAAAGGATTTTCTTGATAAACCAGCACCATTTTCAAAAAATAATCCTTCATGTATTAAATCTTTTTTCTCAAACCATTGGTGCACATATTGATTTAATGATGTTTCTAAAACCAATGAATCAGTATCTTCGGCTAAAACTGTTAACATCGTATTTCTTGCCATAAGATTTAAGCTGTATTTATTTATATCTCTTACTATTTCACTTAATGGTCGAGAAATGTGACTATATAAAATTTTAGAATCGGATTGATCAATGTAGCTAACATCCAAATTGCCATCAAATTCTCCTCCATTAGTATTCCATAATTTCTTAAAAATTCTATAAAAATACTCGTTCTCTTCTAAGACCGATAAATCAAATTCTTTTACGCCACAATTTCGACTATATTTACCACCAAAAATAATTATTGTTTTAAAATTATTTTTTTCGGTTCCATAATTTAATTTACTTCTCCAATCAATGCACCTTCCTTTAGTTAATTTCACATTATTTTGAATTTCAATATTATCTAATTCAGGGTTAGACTCGATTTTAAAATTATTTTTCTCTATTGAAAAAACAAAATTCATTGTATTACTCTGAATTACAATAGGATGTGGTAAAACGTTATATGCTCTCATTGGATCATTATCAAAATTCTTTTCTTTGGAATTCATAGCAAAGTAACTTAAATCTAAAATCAAATTTCCTTTTATTTTTTTTATGCCTTTACGTTGTATCTTTCTAATTGAATCTTCAAGTTTTGCTATTGTGAAAGTAGCATCCCCTCTCCCTTTGAAAATTAAATCACCTTTCAAAGTTCCATTAACTACTTTTCCATTATATAAAAAATCTGATTTCCATTTAAACTGTGGCCCTAATTTATCAATAGCAATATAAGTTGAAATAATTTTTATTAAAGATGCGGAGTTGAAAAGTTTTTTTTCATTATGAATAATTAAAGGTTCTGCTGTATTTGTTAGATTTTTAACAGCAAAAGTAAAAGAATTAGAAGGAAATTTATATTTTTTTATAATTTTTTTATATTCAAGAGGAAGCTCTGCAAATACAGAAAAAGGTAGCAAGCATAAAATTAAGATTCTAAAAAAATTCATAGCTATATACCCTGCTTTATTGCATCAGAGGTTACGTTTACCAT